>JAZSGX010000093.1:0-6391 GCA_045532975.1 Eubacteriales bacterium
CGGCAAAATTTTGCCTTGAACACGAGCTTTTTGGCTCGTTCTAAAATGCCTTGCACCTAAAACCTAACTATTTAGAGATGATTTTGGGTGCGGAGGAGGCAGGCTTATTGACATAAGCCAACGACGACAATCCTAAAAGCGCTTTAAATAGTAGGCTTTAGGCTGGTTCGTCTCACTCCCGTAAGGCATACTGAGAAGGGGGGGATATGTATGAGGTCGCACGATAAGGTTTTAAGGCTTGTTATTTCTGCGTTATGCTTATCCTTTGCCTACGTTTTGCCCTTTTTGACAGGGCAAATACCCGAGATTGGCTCTGCACTTTTGCCTATGCACATTCCCGTTTTGCTTTGCGGTTTTATTTGCGGTTGGCACTGGGGCTTGGGGGTTGGCGCGATTGCTCCTTTATTTCGCTCCTTGACCCTTGGTATGCCTGTCTTTTTCCCGAAGGCTCTTTGTATGGCGTTTGAGTTAGGTACATACGGCTTGATTTGCGGAGTTATGCACCGCCTGTTGCCGAAGAAGAAGCTTTACATATACGTTTCCTTGCTTGTTTCTATGGTTGCGGGCAGGGTTGTTTGGGGAATTGTGACAGCTATTTGCTTGGGCGCGGGCGAAAACGCCTTTACCTTTAGCGCCTTTATAGCGGGGGCTATAACAAACGCGGTCCCGGGTATTATTATACAAATTGTGCTAATACCGATTTTGGTTATGATACTTGATAACAGAAAGGTACTGAATTTGAATGATAGGCAAAAAGAGAATAAACACAAAATTCAAACCGTTTAAGCCACTGTTTAAAAGACTTGACGAGCTTGAGGCTCAAGGCAGTGACAAGGATATAATAATTGTTGCTGTTGACGGTGGCAGTGCAAGTGGAAAAACTACCCTTGGGCAGTATTTGGAAAAGTACTACGACCTTAAGGTTTTGCACATAGACGATTTCTATTTGCCAAAGGAAAAGAGGACAGAGGAGCGTTTAAGTGAGCTTGGGGGCAATATTGACAGGGAAAGGCTTATAAACGAGGTTTTAATGCCACTAAGAGAGGGAAAGCAAATAAGCTATAAGGCGTATAGCTGTGTAAGGGGCGGATTTTACGACCCTGTTACGGTTAACCCCCAAAAAATTACGGTTATAGAGGGAGCATACGCAATGCACCCTGATTTTATGAAATATTACGATTTTTGCGTGTACTTAAATATTGAAAAGGAAAAGCAATTTGATAGAATTACAAAATGCACTGACAGAATAGACGTAAACAGATACTTTACGGAGTGGACGGTGCGTGAAAGAATTTATTTTGAAAAAACTGACATTAAAAACAGGTGTGATTTGGTTATTGATATATAAGGTGAGAGTATGAAATTTTCTGCAAATACTTTAAAAAAGCTAGTAAAGGGTGCGCTACGCTTTGAGGTTGACAGGGGGTATTTAATCTGCCAGAAGTTTAGCTGTGAGCAGCTTGATTTATTAAGGAGTGAGGGGCATGACCTCTTTTGGTACGAAAGAGCTATTTTTACCGCAGGGGTAAGGCTTGAAATAAAGACAAATTCGCCCTATGTTGCCTTTGACTATAAGACGTACAGAGGCGCTTGCTTGTGGGGAAGGAGCAATTCCCTTGACGTATATGTAAACGGAGCATTATATTCCGTTTTGCATTTTGAAAAAAATATTGGCAAGATATGTGTGGATTTGCCGCAAGGGGAAAAGCACGTGGTGATTTACCTGCCTAATGATTGCCAATTTGCGGTAAAGAATTTTGAAATAGACGGAAGCTACAAGACGGTAAAGGACAAGGGACAAAGGGTGCTTGTGATTGGTGACTCTATTACACAAGGCTACGGCGCTTTGTTTTCAAGCGGCTCATACTTTAACGAGCTGCAAAGATTGACAGGCTACAATATGCTAAATCAAGGTATGGGCGGCTACCGCTGTGAGCCCGGCGACCTTATACACGTTGAC
The DNA here is from genome assembly GCA_045532975.1 of Eubacteriales bacterium. Lineage (GTDB taxonomy): Bacteria > Bacillota > Clostridia > Oscillospirales > CAG-272 > RGIG2000. The sequence continues at coordinate 1,961 of JAZSGX010000093.1, forward strand.
GGCTTTGAGCCTGACAAGGTAATAACCTTCCTCGGCACTAACTGGTATAACATAGATTCTTACGACTACGAGAGATCAACGGTTGAGTTTTACAAAAGACTTTCCGAGTTGTATAAGGAAAAACAGATTTTGGCGCTTTCCCCCTTGTGGAGATGTGACGACGGGCTTGATAAGGAAAGATTTGATTGGTGCGTTGAGGTTACAAAGAGGGAGATACAAAAATACGAAAACATAACGCTCGTTGACGGCTTTACCTTAATGCCAAACGTAGAGGAGTGCTTTTGCGATAAGCTCCACCCCAACGAATACGGTTGCTTGCTCCTTGCAAGAAGCATATACAAGGAAATGAAAAAAATTAAATTTTAAGTATAAAAAGAGGTAATTTATGGAACTCAAGGTTATTAGCTTTAACATAAGATGCTGTGACGATAAGGACGGTCATTCAATTAAGGAGCGTGCGCCACGATTGGCACAGGTCACCCGTGGCTTTGATGCAGATATTATCGGCTTTCAGGAGTTTACTGTGCCGTGGGAGGAGGAAATTGCAAAATTTTATCCCGAGTACGATATGTTTATGAAGTACCGCTCTGTAAACGAGCTTGAGGCTGCTCCTATCCTTTGGAAAAAGGGTATGTTTGAAATGCTTGACAGCGGTTATTTTTGGCTCTCCGACACCCCAGAGGTGGAATCTCGCGGCTGGGACGAGCTATACAACTGCTGGCGTATGTGCGAGTACGTTGTTTTGAAGCATATTGAAAGCGGAAAGGTGTTTACATATATGAACACCCACTATGGCTTTGGCGATAACGGACAGATAAAAAGCTCGAAGCTGATTTATGAGTACAGCCAAAAAATTTCAAAGAACCCTACATTTGTAACGGGAGATTTTAATATGTTCCCAACTAGCCTTGGCTACGGGGAAATGGTAAAGCATTTTACAGACGTAAACACAGTTACCGCCAAGGAAACAAGGACAACCTACCACGGCTACGGTAAGGAGAACAATGCCCACATCGACTATTGCTTTATCGACGACAAAATAAAAGCACTTGACTACAAGCTCATTGACGAAATGGTGGACGGTAAGTACCCAAGCGACCACTATGGCTTGCTTGTAAAATTAGAAATTTAAGGAATAGATATGAAAAGCTTTTGCCACGGTGAAATTAATGAGTTTGTACAGTGGTATGACACTGACGGAAATATTATAAACGCAAGTGATGGCGGCGTTATATATGCCGACGGACGTTACCATTGGTATGGTATGGCACTGCGCCCGTTACCCTTTAAGGGAGGACCCCACGGTGGGCAAATGACGGACACGGGGGTTGTGATGTACGCATCAACCGATTTGTTAAATTGGGAATATGAGGGGGTTATCTTGGCGGTGAGCCAAGACCCACAAAGCGAGCTTTACGCTCCTATGCGCTTTGAACGACCGAAGATTATATATAACGACAAGACTAAGCAATACGTTTTGTGGTGCCACTATGTAAAGTATCCCGGTAACCACGGTAAGGGTGACGGAGAGGCTGACGTTGGCTTGGCGGTTTGCGACACGGTAAACGGAGAATATAAGTGGCAGGGCTACACAAGACCCATTGACGAAAAGGGATGGGTAAGAGATATGACCCTTTACAAGGATTTTGACGGAAGCGCATATCTTATTTACGACAGGCACGTAGCCGACCTTGTTTTGGACAAGGAAACAGGGGAAATGCGTGAGGACAGGTGCTTGCACGTTGTTAAGCTGAGCGAGGACTATCTTTCTTTTACCGATACCTACAAAAGAATAGAGAGCGCCCCTTGGCGGGAGGCTCCTGCTATTTCCTACAAAAACGGATACTACTATATTGTGACCTCGGGGCTGACAGGCTGGCAAACAAACCAAGCCAAGGCCTTTAGAACCAAGCATTTGCTTGACGAGTGGGAGGAAATAGGCGACCCCTGTGTTGACGATTTTACAAAAACCACCTTTAACGCTCAAAGCACAAATGCATTTAGCGTAATAGGTACAAACACCCAAATTATAATGCTGGAGCGCCACAATACGGGGAATTTTTTGGAATGCTCCTACGTTTGGCTACCCATAGAATTTAAAGAGGACAACACCATAGCCTTGCACTACCTTAAGGAATGGAAGCTTGATTGAATTGGATTTGAAGTAAGGGGAGATATATAAAACGCTTGACTTTTGCGTTACAAGTGTGTTAATATGATATTGTACATAATATTTTGAATGGGAGAGCGTTAACAATGAAAAAACTTATAATTTTTCTTGTAACAGTAGTTACACTTTGCGCGGTACTTTCAGTGTGTGCCTTTGCCGAGGAGCAAACAGAGTTAAAGACAGAGGTTACCTATAAGGGTCAAGCTGTCAGCGTTACAAGATTTGAGAGCTTTACCGTAGAGGAAATGGCGTCAAGCCTCAATAATTCCGCCTTGCTTCAAAGACAAAATGCGATTCTTGATGAAAACTCAATCGTTGTTTTGCAGGATGCACAGGGGAATTTGAGTGCTTATCCGTCTTACTACATAATAGAGCTAAGTGGTCAAGGTGGTAATAGCTATGTGGCGATTAGCGAGATTAATTATAGCTTTATTAACAAAATGCTTGGTGAAACAAGGTTCCCAAGCAGGCAGGCATCAATCGTTTCTATTGAATTTCCAAAGGGACTGACCTCCCTTCGCGCAAACAGTGTTTTCGGTACAAATCACAGCTCCGGATATGAAACAATAATTACGGAAATGTACGTGCCGAATACGGTTACGTCCATTGAGTCGAATTCCTTTAAAAATTGTGGTAGCTTGGAAAGCGTTTACTTTGAAGAGGGTAGCACAATTGCGGAAATTGTCAGCGGAAGCTTTACAAATTGCAAGAAGCTTTCTTACTTTGAGTTTGAGAAGCTAACAGGGCTTAAAAAGGTAAACGGCTTTGGTGACACAGGATTTAAAAGGCTTGATTTGTCACAAACATCTATCGAAATCATAGGCTCAGGAGCCTTTTCAGGTGCGGCAATTGAGTATATCAGCTTGCCAAATACAGTTAAGAGGATTGAGGGCACAGCCTTTTCAAAGGCTAGAATAACTGAGTTTACTATGCCTGAAAATCTTGAGTATTACGGTGACAATGTGTTTGAAGGTGCATCAAGATTTACTTTAACATCAGGCATCCTTCCGTCAAGGCTGACATACGTTGGCACTTACTTTATGGCAAATACAGTTTTACCTAATCTTATTGTTTTCCCAAAGGGCGTAACGCAATTGCCAAAGGAGGCGTTTGGTAACGCATATGTGCGTACCTCGGACGAAGGTAACAGGGATTTAACTCTTGTTTTCCTTGGAAAAATGACCAATTTTGACGCTGACGGTAACGATTACCGCACATGGGCTGACAGTCTTACAGTTTATTTTGCACAGAACACCATTTCAGAGGTTAATGCAAGCGTTTATTCCTTTAGCGATAAGGCACAGGGTACTCTTGGCACAAGCTCCACGCAAAGCGGTAGCTTGACCCTTGATGTTTCAAACGGTACTCCCAATTATTCACAGATAAGCGATGAGGTTATAGAAATAATATTCTGCGGTAATAATGGCAGTGTTGAGCAGTCTTATATTATCAGAAACGACGGTAGCGCTATCACAGAGGACAGAGGCATGTTTGATATGGAAAACCATATCTGCTACGCCTTTAGTGATAACGAAAATGACTGTACAGCCGATACGATTTGTATTGTTTGCGATGTGAACAAGGCAAATGAAAGCCACAATTTTGCGGAAACGGTTGTGTTTAACAGTCTTATAGAAAAGGGAATTAAATCACAGGCTTGTCAAAATCCCGATTGCTTGGTGGCAAATGACGGAATTGAGCTTGAGCCAATAGTTGTATGTCTTGGCTACTCCGTGTCAAAATTCGGCACTCCAAGCATAACACAGGGCTTCTTGATTAACGAGGTATCCTTGGACGAATACATTTCAGCAGGCAACAGCTTTGATTTTGGCTTGGTTGCAGGTGCGGTTAGCGTTTCAACAAATGAGCCTCTTGAAATTAAGGACGACGCAGTTTCCTTGAAGCAGGGAATTAAGGCCATAGCTGTTGGGTCAAATAAGCTTAGCACAGATGCTTTTGAGATTAAGATTACAAATTTAACAAGCGAGCATTTTAACACCCCATTTATCCTGGAAATGTATGTTGTTGCTAACGGCAAAATAATGTATATTTCCGAGGGTGACGAGTCAGATGTTGCTCACGCTATAACGTATTTGGCTCACTGTAACGAAGAATAAAGCAAAGGGGGTGTTGCAATAAGCACAGACCAAAAACAGATACCCCTTACACCAAAACCTTTGTTCTACTATTATTTTTAGAATTAAATAATGTTGGGAACTTGCAAAATTTGCAAGTTCCCTTCTTTTTTTGGTATCTGTTTT
>JAZSGX010000125.1:0-8772 GCA_045532975.1 Eubacteriales bacterium
CCTCATTACCACCCTCGATTACAGGTGGTTTGCTTTCAGCAGGCTTGCTGCTTGCTGTACCGCTGCTATCTGATGTGCTGCTCGTAGTTGTGGAGCTGCCTGAGCTTTCGCCCGGTTCCTCTTCCTCGTCACCGCAAGAAACGAAAACGCAAAGCGCCATAACAAGCGCAAGCATCAAGACAAATAATTTCTTTTTCATAATTCCCTCCTTGGAAACTTTTTTCACAAACTAATTATATATTATTTTCGCATTACTGTCAAGATATTTGTTAATTTTTTGTCCATATGCACAATTTAAACCGTTTTTTTTGTGCAAGTTGCTACATTTATTATTAATAAATATTTTCTCAATTCAAAAAGAGTTCAAAAAAAGGAGTGTCGCCCTTGCAACACTCCTTTATAAGCCTTTATTCTTCGTCCCTTTTTACATCATCTTCCACGGCACCTGCACCGTCAAAATCTGTTGTTTCAGACGCTTCTTCAGCCACAGGGTCACCATTTTCCGCATTTTCGTTTGATGACAGGTCTTCTTGAGCATCCTCCTCGTCGTCGGACATACCAAGCTCAGCCTCCATACGGCGTCTTTCGTCAATGATAGCCTTTTGCTCCGCTTCCTTTTCCGCAGCTAATTTTTCAAGTCTGCGTCTGTTTTCTTCCTCGCTTCTGCGCTTTTTGGCAGTCACAAGTCCCTCAACCTCTTCCATTGTTGCATCAGGCTTCATAGCACAAGCAAATTGCTCGTCGTCCATTACCTCGTGCTTCAAGAGGAAGTCTGCAATAAAGTCGAGCTTTTCCTTGTTCTCTGTGAGAATTTGCATTGCCAAAGCATACGACTCGTCAACAATTTTCTTAATTTCCGCATCAATTTTAGCAGCAGTTGCATCGGAATAATCAGGAGTTGAGCCAAAATCTCTGCCAAGGAACACCTCACCGTGCTGTGAGCCGTAGCGGATTGTACCAAGCTCCTCGCTCATACCGTAAACAGTAACCATCTTGCGGGCAACCTCGGTTGCTCTTTGAATATCGTTGGATGCACCGCCTGTGTAGTCGCCAAACATGATTTGCTCAGCCACGCGGCCGCCCAGCATCATTGCGATTCTTTCCTTCATTTCCTGCTTGGACTCGCTGTACTTGTCCTCACTTGGCGGTGTCAAGGTATAACCAAGAGCTCTGCCACTTGGAATAATGGAAATTTGACGTACATTATCTTGAGTTGGAAGAACGTGTGCAACAATAGCGTGACCAGCCTCGTGAATAGCTGTGTTGCGCTTTTCCTTCTCTGTCATTCTATTCTTCTTTTGAGTACCTACGCACACCTTAACCCAAGCGTCCTCAATTTCATCCATACCAATGAGCGCCTTAGAGCGTCGAGCAGCGAGCAATGCCGCCTCGTTCAAAAGGTTAGCAAGGTCAGCACCGGTAAAGCCAACGGTTGTTTGAGCAACCCTGTACATATCAACGCTTTCCTCAAAGGGCTTACCCTTTGCGTGCACCTTAAGAATAGCCTCTCTGCCCTTAATGTCAGGCAAGCCTATTGTAATTTGTCTGTCAAAACGGCCAGGTCTTAAAAGAGCTGAGTCAAGTATATCGGGACGGTTAGTTGCCGCCATAACGATTATACCCGAGTGACCGTCAAAGCCGTCCATCTCAACAAGCAATTGGTTAAGTGTTTGCTCTCTTTCATCGTGACCGCCGCCTAAGCCTGCGCCTCTTTGACGACCAACCGCATCAATTTCATCAATAAATATAATAGCGGCAGGAGATTTTCTTGCGTTATCAAACAAATCTCTTACACGGGAAGCACCCACACCAACGTACATCTCCACAAAATCGGAGCCTGACATTGAGAAGAAGGGAACGCCCGCCTCTCCTGCTACTGCCTTAGCAAGCAAGGTTTTACCTGTACCTGGAGGGCCCACCAAGAGAACACCGCGCGGAATTTTAGCACCCAAGCCTGTAAATTTGGTTGGATTTTTAAGGTATTCAACAACCTCTTCAAGCTCCGCCTTTTCCTCGTCAGCACCCGCCACATCAGCAAAGGTAACTCTTTCCTTAGCGTTTTCGCCATGTCTCGCCTTGGACTTACCAAAGCCTCCAAGCTTTCCGCCGCCTGTCTGACGGAAGGAGAATATCATAAAGATAACAAACAAGGAAACCATTATAATGAGTGGCAAGTTTGAAACATACCAAGGAGTTTCCTCAACCTCCTTCGCCTTGTGATTGCCAAGCCAATTCGGTGGCTTCACAGTGAAGCCTTGCTCGATAATACCCAAGCGAGAGTCCGCATAGCCACTGTAGGGTGAACCGAAAAAGTCATAATATTCACTGCTTGTAAGATAAGTAACGGTTAAGCTTTCGTAAAGACCATTGTCATTTTTACTGTTGCCGTCCCAATAATTATCCCAATCGGCTTGAGTGTAGAACACAACAACAGAAAACTCGTTAGGGTCCTGAATATAGCCAAACACCTCGTTGTCCTTGAATGCCTTTAGCATATCACCGTATGAGCATTCCTTAATCTCAGGTGAATAGTCAAGCACGGACACTATCATCATCACAAGAATCACTGCCACCGCAATGAGAAGAACCGTGGTGAAAACATTATTTTTTCTCTTCATTAATACCTCCGTCTGCTATGAGCAAAATCCTTCACTCACTCTTTTTATATACTTTAATTGTTATCGTTTCATTATCGCTTTGGCTTTTCTTAACAAAAGCACCGTCTCTTGCAACAATGCCGGGGATTGCCAAAACGCCCTCACCGTCACAAACCACAGGAATCAAGTCCCGCTTGTGCGAGGGAATATGTCTGTCGGTAAAAATACGTTTCAGCTTTTTCGTCATACCGCCGCTTTTTACCGTATCGCCATCCTGTCTGCTTCTTGCAAATAGCTCACCGCAAACAACTGATGCCTTCAGCGTAACTGCACCGCTTAGCTCGTAGCCAGCCCTGTCAAGCTCCGAATTAACACAAAGGATAACGCCTACACTATCTATTTCATTCACCCCGTCCTTCAGGGGCACATAAAATTCAATCCGACCGATATCGGACGTTTTGATAAAGGAGCAATAGCTACGCTCAAGCTTAAAGGTCAAGCCAGCTTCAAGGTTCACCATCTTGCCGGTTTTCCAATTTTTAATAAGCTGACGGCACGCTCTGACAGTGCTATATTCTATATTTCTTCCGGAAACACTCTTCAAAACCCTTGCCAATACCGCATCGTCAAGCAAAACCGCTGTTTCCTTAGGAATTTTTCCGCCTATGCACATATCTATAACGCGATTTGCTTCCTTTGAAATATATTCCTCATCGGCTCTTAATATTTCACCCAAGCGAATACAAGAGGTCAAAAGCCCGGGATTGATTTTCAAAAGCTCGGGAATTACCGCATGCCTTATGTGGTTTCTTGTATAATCGGTATCGTCGTTTGTCGAGTCCGTTACATACTCTATATTATTGTCATTGCAATACTTAATTATATCATCGCGAGAAGAATAAATAAGAGGGCGGCACACATTTTCATAAGCAGGCTTTATACCGCTAAGCCCGTTTGCACCGCTGCCGCGAGCCAGGTTAAACACAACCGTTTCTGCATTATCGTTTGCATTATGCGCAGTCACAATCCGCTTATACCGGGGATTGCTTGATAAGACCTCATTAAATATCCTGTAACGCTCCTCACGGGCGGTTTGTTCAAGCCCTTGGCGCTTTTCCCTTGCCAAAGCAGGAATGTCAACCGAAAAAACAAGCAGCTCCACACCGTATTTTTTGCAAACGCTTCTGCAAAACGCTTCGTCCCTGTCTGCTTCCTCGCCTCTTATCATATGATTAACGTGAATAGCCAAAAGATTAGAGCATTTGCCCTTCAAATAATGCAAAAGCGCGCTTGAATCCGCTCCGCCTGAGAAGCCGACTATTGCGCCGTTATAAATTTCTTCCATACCGTAACGGCAAACGGCTTCATATATCTTTTTTTCCATATACTTCACAAAACCGTCCCGAAAGATTATTTGCATCTAATTCATAATACTATAATTTTATTAAAAAAGCAATAGCATAAAAGAAAAAACCGCTATTTTTCAGCGGTTTTTCGCAAATTCAACATATAAGCAGCTCTCTATATGGTAAATTTTGTTCCTTGAAACATAATAGTGCATTGATGTAAAATTAAAGTATGATGAAGTTATTGTTTAATCAATACAAGCAACTATAACTAAACCATATCCCAAGCAACAAGCAAACCTATTGACATCAAAAAAGGAGAAATCGCTCGGTGAATTACAGGCAAACTATGTTCTACATAATCAAGCTGCTTTTTTTAGCTATAATATTAGTAGAATTTTCGGTGATAAGAATGATAATACAACCCAACAGCATACAAGAGCATCTACATATTTTAGCATCTATTGGAGTGTATATTGAGCATATCATTTTATCAATCATATTTTTAAGCCTCGGAGCGTTGATATTCTTGAAGCGAGCCTGATTTTTGTGCAATTTATACAAGAATAAAGTTTTCAGAAATGAATAAAAGGCTTTTTTCTGCATAATTTCTGTCAAGTGGAAAGTTGAAAATTTATTTTTTTCTACGCCCCAATTTTCGGCATTTGTGTAATATCGATGAGGATTTTCAACTTTTCCACGGGCGGCATGTGTGGAAAAGTTGAAATCTCAACGCCCAAAGCCTTGAAAGATGGCGAGTTTTTCACACTTTCAACGGAGTTTTCCACACTTTAGTCTGCTAAATTCACTTTTTTGTGTGAAATTCCTCATTATAGGCATTTGCATAAATTGATTGTTTACTTTTAACAAATTTAGTTAGTTGCCTAACTATAAATTTTGCACAAAAAATTTTAAAAAATTCTACCTTTTCACCAAATGATGAATATCGACTTTTGCCTATAATGAATAAGAATTTCACTCTTATTCATATTATTCATTCGACAGAATACGCCAAATAAAGACATTTGTTTTTGCTCCGCGGAATCATAAGCTTTCACCTACTGCTATTTGCCGAAATTTATTAGTGTTTGCTGTTAACCTTGTCATTTTTATCGGTATAAATGTTGTTTTTTTAAGTAAAATCTGCTATAATATTCTCGTAAATCTCGCGAATAATACTAATTTAAGGAGAAAGTATGAAAAAAATAGTATATTTATCAGCACTTATTCTTATTTTATCTCTTTCCGCTATGCTATTTGGCTGCGGAGACGTTGATACGGGTGAAGGCTCCAATTCCTCCACCGACTCTGTTACCTCTACCCAAAGCTCCAACTCGGAAGCTACCGACTCCTCCCAACCTCATGAGCATATTTACGACAAGGGCTGGAACAAAGAAGACACCGGGCATTATAGACCCTGTATATGCCATCCTGAGCATAAAAACATAAGCGCGCATATAGACACTGTGGATAAGAACGGCTTATGTGACGTTTGTCAGTACGAAATGGAAAAGGAAAAGACCGTTACGGTTATAGTGCAAGATACTGACGGAAAGGCTGTTCAAGGGGCTGAAATCAAGATTTACACCCAAACGGTTGAGCATATAGTCAAAACCGATGAAAACGGCTCCTGCACAGGCATCTTTATCTATACAAACGGAGCTCGAGCAATGATTATTTCCTTGCCCGAGGGGTATAAGTTACCACAAAAGACAATCTTTTCTATTTATGAAAGCTCTTTAACCATTACCGTCGAAAAGCAATAAGCTTCAAAATTCAATCGTAAGCTCAAGCAAAAAACAAGCCCCGCATTAGAGTAGCGGGGCTTGTTTTTTATTAACTATAAATTTCAATACTTATATTTAAAGCCCTCTGCGGATTACCCGCAGAGGGATTGATTTATTTTGGTAAATTAGTCAACCAACTTGATGAGTGCCATTTCAGCAGCGTCACCACGTCTTGGACCGAGCTTATACACCTGTGTATAACCACCTACGCGATCTGCGTACTTAGGTGCGATTTCGTCGAAGAGCTTCTTAACAACATCTTCCTTTGTGATGTATGCAAGAGCCTCTCTACGAGTAGCAAGTGTATTCTTCTTACCGAGTGTTATCATCTTATCAGCAACACAACGAAGCTCCTTTGCTCTTGAAAGGGTTGTCTCGATTGCGCCTTTTTCAAGAAGCAATGTAACCATTCCGCGAAGCATAGCATTTCTATGCTCAGTTGTTCTGCCGAGTTTTCTTGTTCCTGGCATTGATTTATCCTCCTTAGCCGATTTTCAATCGTGAACCGTGTTCACAGTTATCTCTTAGTCCTCTTCCTTTTTAAGAGCAAGGTTAAGAGATGCAAGCTTGTTTATTACTTCATCGAGGGATTTCTTACCGAGGTTCTTAACCTTAATCATATCCTCTTCAGAACGATTAATCAAGTCCTCAACGGTATCTATGCCTGCACGCTTCAAGCAGTTGAAGCTTCTTACAGACAAGTCAAGCTCCTCAATGGTCATCTCAAGATATTTATCTCTCTTTGTTTCTTCGCGCTCAACCATAGTTTCTGCGTTCTTAGCCTCGTCTGAAAGGTTCACAAACAAGGTGAAATGATCGTTGAGTATCTTGGCTGCAAGTGAAATTGCATCTGTTGCCCTAATGGTGCCGTTTGTCTCTAATTCTACTGTCAATTTATCATAATCGGCAATGCTTCCAACTCGTGTATTCTCTACTGTTGGGCTAACATTGTAAACAGGTGTGTAGATAGAGTCGGTGAAGATTGTACCAATCGGTACAGGAACGCCACTCTTGATGTGGTCATTCTTGTTCTTCTCCTGTGAAACATATCCACGTCCACGCTCAAATGTAAGCTCCATGTAGAAACGAGCGCCCTCGCCAAGAGTAGCTATGTGAAGATCGGGGTTGAATATTTCAAGGTCAGCATCAGGACTGATATCGCCTGCGGTTACCTCGCATGGACCCTTCTTGTCGATAACTGCTGTTTTAACAGTTTCACCGCCATGAAGCTTTGCAACGATACCCTTAACATTAAGTACGATTTCAGTAATATCCTCAGTTACACCCTCAAGGCTGGACATTTCATGCAAAACGCCATCAATGCGGATGGAAGATACTGCGTAACCGGGAAGGGAGCTGATAAGCACTCTTCTTAATGAGTTACCAAGTGTTGTGCCGAAGCCTCTTTCGAGAGGTTCGATGACAAACTTGCCCTTTTTGCCGTCTTCGCTTTCGCCTACTATTGTAATATTAGGCTTTTCTATTTCTATCATCATAATAAATAACCCTCCTAAAATTCAATTTTATGCAATGGTTTTAGTTTCCTTAAAGGAAAATGTATGGTTACATAACATTGATGCCAGCCGTAAGCACACCTGTGCGGTGCAAACTCCACTGTAAAAGTGGAGAAATACAGCCGACAAAGAGTTATTATTTCGAGTAAAGCTCGATGATGAGCTGCTCGTTGAATTCGAAGTCGATATCGTCACGCTCTGGCATTGCAATAACCTTTGCAACTCCTGCGTTCTTATCGATGTCGAGCCACTTTGGAGCGATATGATCGCCCATAGCCTCAACGAGACCCTTAATCTTAGTTGAGTCTGTTTCCTTAACAGCAACAACGTCGCCAACCTTAACAAGGATGGATGGGATGTTAGCCTTGTGGCCATTCAATGTGAAGTGACCGTGAAGCACGAGCTGACGAGCTTCCTTGTGGCTGGCAGCAAGTCCCATTCTGAATACTACGTTGTCAAGTCTTCTCTCAAGAAGGCGGAGGAGGTTTTCACCTGCGATACCCTCTTGGTTATCGGCCTTTACATAGTAGTTCTTGTACTGCTTCTCAAGAACGCCATAATATCTTTTTGCCTTCTGCTTTTCACGAAGCTGCATACCGTACTCAGTAAGCTTCTTCTTGGCAGCGCCATGCTGTCCGGGAGCAGATGTTCTTCTGTTGAATGCGCACTTGTCGCTTAAGCAACGCTCACCCTTAAGGTAAAGCTTTGTGCCTTCTCTACGACAAAGCTTGCATGAAGGTCCTGTATATCTTGCCATCTTTCGTTCCTCCTATCAAAATTATAGGCGTCTGCGCTTTGGTGGTCTGCAACCGTTGTGAGGAATAGGAGTTACATCCTTAATCATTGTAACTGTAAGGCCTGCTGTGGAAAGTGCTCTGATAGCAGATTCACGTCCTTGACCAGGACCCTTAACGTATACTTCAACAGTTTTCATACCGTGCTCCATAGCTGCCTTTGCAGCTGCCTCAGCAGCCATCTGTGCAGCAAATGGTGTGCTCTTTCTTGAGCCCTTATAACCGAGTTCACCAGCAGATGCCCATGATACAGCGTTGCCAGCTACATCAGTAATAGTAACGATTGTGTTATTAAATGTTGAGCAGATGTGTGCAGCGCCTTTTTCAATATTCTTGCGCTCACGACGTTTCTTAACAACTCTCTTTTCGTTTGCCATCTCGCTAAACTCCTTATTTCTTCTTGTTTGCTATTGTCTTTGCAGGACCCTTACGAGTTCTTGCATTTGTCTTGGTTCTCTGTCCTCTAACAGGGAGACCCTTTCTGTGTCTAGTACCACGATAGCAGTTGATTTCTACTAGACGCTTAATGTTAAGAGCTACTTCTCTTCTGAGCTCACCCTCTACGCTGTAATTTGTTTCGATTTCTTCACGAAGCTTTGCAATTTCGTCTTCGGTTAAATCCTTAGCGCGTGTGTCAGGATTGATTCCTGTCTTTGCAAGAATGTCCTGTGAACTTTTTAATCCAATGCCATAAATGTATGTTAAAGCAACTTCAACACGCTTTGCATTTGGAA
>JAZSGX010000115.1:0-2335 GCA_045532975.1 Eubacteriales bacterium
CGGATGAAAAGACTCTGTGTGAAAGATTATCAATGGATGTAGAAAGAGGTATCCGTTCAGAAGATATAATTGAGCGAAGCATAGCAAGAATACCGATGTATCAAGCACTCAATACCATTAAAATTGATACCAACGCCAAAACCGTGGCTATGATTGCCAATGAGATAAAGCTGTTGTAATACCGTCAAATTCCAATTTGTCGAGTAGTTAATAGAGCAAAAATCACACACCTTTTTACTGTTCTTTCGCAAAAGAAAAGTCCCAACAAGCCTGTTTGTCAGGCTTGTTGGGATTTCTATTTTTACTGTATTTATAAGCTATTTTACAATATCGTTGTATGAAACAAAGTAATATTTGCCGCCTAATGTTCCTTTGGAATCATCCTGCATATATGAATACTCTGTTGTTTCACCATCTGTTACTGCAACGTATGCGCCCATTGCGAGCTTTAGGCTCTTTTGTGTCTCTGTAAAGCCAACAACCTTAATTTCAAACATATCGAAGCCGTGAGCTGTTACGTCAGCGGAAAGAACACCGCTTGCAGCTCCACTTTCGCTAAAGATTTCTGCATCTCCAAGCGTTTCCTGTGCTACGGCAAATACACCGTATTTTACACTCTTACCTGTTACATTTTCATATTCTGCAATAGCTTCATTATTTACAGTAAAGCCTATTACAATTCCGCCAGCCCCCTTTTCGGATGCTGCATAGCCAAGGCAGGTGAAGAGTGGCGCTACGCTTTTATAGGAGATTGCTCCACAGTCTGCGCACTTCATAGTTTTTTTGCCCTCTTCAGTATAGCTCTCGTAAGAAATACCATCTGAAATGGTGAAGTTGTGCTTTGCTGTTACATAGTCGTCACGACCATCTGAGTCATTAAACAAAATATTAACTCCGTCTGCAGTAAAATCGTTGAAAATTGAACCCTCAGTTACATATTTTGCGTTATTCGGATGGGACAAAATAATGGTTTCAAGTTTTTCATAAGGAGAGCGCGCTGTTGTAACAGGAAAATAGAACGATCCCGAGTTGTTGCCTTGATATGCAAAATTTATTTGTGATACATCGCATTGAAATTCGATAGACACAAGGGCTGGCTTTAAATCAGCAGGAGCATAATATGATGGAATTTCGTTTTGATGATTAATAGCAAAAAGAACCGTTAGCGCCTGTCTGCCTATGGTCTTAACATTAGGACCCAAAATCAAATGTGTTACATTGGAAATTGCATTATTAAACGCATTCGCACCAATAGTTGTAGCGCTTATGTACAGCTCGCCTCTAAACGCTCCGTAGCAGCTATTAAACGCATCCTGTCCTATGCTGGTTAAATTTCTTGGAAGGTTCTTAACGCTTGCCATTTTTCTAGCCCAGTTTGCAAAGCAAGATGGAATCTCTGTAACTTGGCTATTTTCACCGAAGTCGATACATCTTAATTCACTAACGCACTCATTCATATCGTGTACCTTATTTACAGTTCCTTCAAGCTGGATATATCCGCACACATTTTTAAAATACTTATGAGTTTTCATAACATTAAGATTAACATATGTAATCAAGGTTTCGCCCATATAAGCAGGGAAATTGTATCTTGTAAGATATTCTGTTCCGATTTTTGATTTGTCAATGCCGGCAGCCGCCATATCCGCGTCCATTACACTATCGTTTAGCCCGTTGAAGGTGCTTCCTGAGCCTGTAAAATACTTTTCTTCTTCAAATACCACAAAGTGCGTAAAGGTCTCATTTGAAGCCTTGAGCTCGTCAGGAATTGGCTCAAGATATACATCCTTTGCACTTACAGAAATAGCAAAAATGCATACAAGCATTGCTGTCATTGCTAAAAAGAATAAAAGCTTTCTTTTCATAAATTTCTCCTTTTTTATATTAATTTTATTTGTTGAACTTTTTTGAATTAAAGACACTTTATAAGAAAATTATTTATACTCTATTTTGCGTATTCCAAGAAAGGGGCAAGGGGAAATTGGCTTTTGCAAACAAATTTGGCTGAGTTACAGACACAGGTGGATGCATTCCAAAAATAAATCTTGTTGCATCAGGCTTTGATAACTCAATATCGCACTCACCATCAAATTTGACACATCCACAGTCATTTTCATTTGCAAAAATCTTGATTTTTCCATAATCCTTTATGGAAATAGCGACGCTTCCCGGCACCAAGCAAGTATAGCTCGCTTTCAATTTGATATAAGCATCAACCACCCTTTCAAAGCTTACTACATTAAAATTTGATGGAATTTGTATGCTCATATATTCAGCGCATTTATTAATTTCTCTTATTAAATCTATATCGTGCTGGGGCAAGGTTATTGAAAAA
>JAZSGX010000047.1:0-2706 GCA_045532975.1 Eubacteriales bacterium
AATCCACCAAGGAGGATTAATATATGGACGAAACTAAGCAAAGCGAAATAATCAAGGCTGCTCTGCAAAATGTCAGAAGCATGGTTGATGCAAATACCGTAACAGGTACACCTATCACTACCGACAGCGGGACTGTTATTATACCTATTTCTAAGGTTTACGTTGGTATTGCAACAGGCGGCGTTGACTATTTTGGCAAAAAGAATAACCAAAAACAGAACTTTGGTGGCGGAGGTGGAACAGGTGTTACGGTTTCTCCTGTCGGTTTCTTAGTAATTGAGCCAAACGGCAAGGTTGATTTGTTAAATTTAAACTATGAGCCGTCAGACCCTATTTCTCAGGTTATCGGTCTTATCGAGGGTGCGCCTGAGTTAATAGAAAAATTCAAGGCATTATTTTCAAGCAAAAAGAAAGAGGAAGAATAAACCTTACTTTTATATTGATTTTCTCCGCATAATATAAGCAAATGAGTTTATGAGGTTTATTATGCGAAGATTACTTTGTTTATTTATTTTTACAGCTTTTTGCTTAATTATACTTTCCTTCTCTGCCTATGCATTAGATGTCAGTGCCAAAGGCACTGTACTTTTAGAGGCAGAAAGCGGTGACATTGTTTATGGAAAAAACGAGCATGCAAGACTCCCCATGGCAAGTACAACCAAGATAATGACAGCTTTGGTCGTTTTGGAAAATGCAGAGCTCGACGACGTTGTTACTATAGAGCCTTGTATGGTGGGCATTGAGGGCTCATCAATATATTTGCGTGAGGGTGAACACTTGACAGTTGAGGAGCTGCTATATGCTCTTTTGCTTGAAAGCGCAAACGATGCTTCAGTTGCTTTGGCAATTCATGTGTCCGGTGATATTGACTCCTTTGCAGACTTAATGAACGAAAAAGCAAAGGAATTAGGTCTTACAAGCACTCATTTTACAAACCCACACGGGCTTGACGATGAAGAGCACTTCACCACTCCGTACGAGCTTGGAATTATTGCCACATATGCTATGAAAAATGAGACTTTTGCAAAAATTGTATCAACAAAAAGTACTGTTATCCCTTTGAATAACGGTGAAGGCTCACGCGTATTGGTAAACCATAACCGTCTTTTACGCTCATATAACGGCGCAATTGGCATAAAAACAGGCTTTACAAAGCGATGCGGACGATGTCTTGTGTCTTCCGCCTCCCGTGACGGTGTGACACTTATTTGTGTTACCTTGAATGCTCCAAACGATTGGCAGGACCACAAAGCATTGCTTGATTACGGCTTCACACAATATGAAAGCATTTCTCTTGCTACCCCCGGATGTTATACAATCGAGCTTAATTCTATCGGTGGTGAAAAAAGCACCTTTATTGCGGAAAATAATGAAGGCTTAAAAGTAACTCTTAAACGACAAAAGCACAGTATTTCCGCCGTTTTGGAAGCTAACAGACTTATTTCTGCTCCAATTAAAGAGGGCGACTTAGTAGGTCAAATTAATTTTTACGATTATGATACCTTAATAGGTCAAGTGCCGCTTTATGCGAAGGAAAATGTAAAAAAGCTAAATTATAAAAAATCAATTTTTGAAAGAATATTCGGTTAAAATGGAAAAAATCAGACTACAAAAATTCTTTACAGACAATAAAATTATGTCCCGCCGAAGTGCGGAGCGTGTAATAGAGGCAGGCAACGTCAAAATCAACGGTGCTACCGCCAAATTAGGTGACAAGGTTGACCCGGAAAATGACGTGGTTGTTTATAACGGTAAAATCATCAAAAACAATTGCTCACAAAAAAAATATATTATGTTAAATAAACCTTTAGGCTACGTCACAACTACATCTGACGAAAAGGGACGCGAGACTGTTTTATCCTTGCTCAGCGACGTTGGTGAGCGTGTTTATCCTGTCGGCCGCCTTGATATGTATTCCGAGGGTCTTTTGCTACTGACTAACGACGGTGAGCTTACAAATCGCTTAACTCATCCAAAGCACAATATGCCAAAGACCTACAGCGTTATAATTAAGGGAGATATTTCTCCCGACGCACTACATACGTTAAATTCTCCAATGGAAATTGACGGTTATAAGCTGAAACCCGTTAAGGTTCGTATAGTATCTCGTAAAAATGGTGCAACCAATACACTTTTTACCTTAAATGAAGGTAGAAACAGACAGATACGCAAAATGTGTGAGGCTTGCGGGTTAACAATTATGCGCCTAACAAGAATTTCAGTTGGAAAATTAAAGCTTGGTGAGCTTGAACGCGGAAAATGGCGTGAGCTTACCGAAAACGAAGTAAATTACCTATTAGGTAAAAGCGAAAATATATAAGGAGTTTTATGCTTACAGTTTTACCTATTCAATCCAAGAAAGAACAAGAAGAGCTTTGTAGCATTTGCGGTATAGATTTCATAGAAAAAGCCTTTGCGTACAGAGCCGATGACAACGGTTTCATTGGACTGTGCCAATTCACCTTTGAAAACGATACAGGCTACATAAAGCACTTATCTTACGCCCCAGGAGTTGTTGATGACGAAGCTATGATAATTATGCTCCGTGCCGCTATGAGCTTTATTAACAGATGCGGTATAGATAATTGCTACATAAACCCGAACGGCACTACCGAACAGCTACTAAAGCTAAGTTATTTTCGCAAAAATGAGGCAGGCGAATATTTTATAAGTCTTGATTGGTTTTATAACACGCCCTGCAATAAA
>JAZSGX010000096.1:0-6349 GCA_045532975.1 Eubacteriales bacterium
TTGGCTGAGGCTTGACACAGCCATACTAAGTATTGCAAGGAAAGACTCGGTCAAAAGCGCTGAAAATAAACGCTTTTGGCGGGGTTCAACTGGGTCTCTCTCTGCTAAACATCAGATATTACAAAAAGGAACAGACCGAAAAGTCTGTTCCTTTTGTTTTAAAAATTATTCTACTGCAGGTGCAGGGTATGCAACGAGCAAGTATGCCAAGCTTTCATTGAGGTAATTTTCAATGTAATCAAGATGTTCTTCCCAAGTTGCAAAATTTCTGAACATTTCAGGAACGCTCCAGTTACCCCAAGCCTTAGGAGCATTTACGTTACCGATAAGGTCCCAACGGTCAAAGTTCTTCTTGTAAGCATCTGCGTGAGCTCTTGCGTACGCAAGATTTTCTGCAATTGTTGCTCTGATTGTAGCCTCGTTATTCTTAAGCTCTTGACCAACGAGGTCACGGAACTCTTGGAACTCAAGAAGCTCCTTGAGCCAATTGTTTCTTTCAGCCGCCCAAAGTCTTGTAGTGTCGGAGAAAATTTGCCAGCCTGTGTTGTTTTCCTTATGTGTTACGTTACCTACTGCCATATCAAAGTCCCAAACAGGAGAGCTTATAAGCTTTCCGTTTGCGTCCTTATAGTAGTAAACGCTGGAGTAGTTAACGTCAGGGTTCTTGAACAAGTCAAAGATAATGTATGTCTGTGCAAAGGACTGAACGTCGATAAGGTTGCAAACTGCCTCATAGTCGTCACCGTAGATTGCGTTGTGTACGCTTTGTAGGAAGTTCTTAGCATAGTCAAGATATGGCTTAGCCTTTACAGGGTCAAACAAATCCTCTGTGAAGAACACGTCCTCAGGGTCCTTGATTACAAACGGCTTTTGTCCGCCGGTAATTGTAACAAATACGTCGCCATCCTTAGTGTAGTTGGCAATACCACTTTGATTACTGCCGTCTGCTGCCCAAGCGTCCATTTCAAAGAGGTAACCAATGCTTGCAGGGTCGATTATTTGCTCATCAAAGCCGGGGTAATTAATGAGCGTACCCTTGTCCTCAGGGGTAACATTTACACGGTTTCCCTTAATTTGAATCTGCTCGCAAAGGTAGTAAACGCCTTGATATTCACCGTTCAAGTAAAGCTCAACGCTTTGACCCTTTGAGGTGTACTCAAGCTCAGACAAGGAAAGTGCGGTGTTATATGCAAGCATATTTCTGATAAGTGAGTAGTCACGGGCATCTGCCAAGAGAACCCATGTCTTTTCTGCGCCGTAGCCGAACAAATCCTGCTTCTTGTCAAACTTAAACTTATATGGCTTCTTGTCATATTCCCAAGTGGAGTTACCTCTACCCTTAATTTCAGCAAGCTTACCGCCGATGCTGTTGCCTGTTTCGGTATCGTTCAAGGTGATATCACAGTTAATATAGTAATCCTTAGTTGTAATAGGTCCACCTGTTTCGGTGTCAATTGTAATAACAGGCAAGCCAGTGCTCTTTGGTGTAAAGTAAGCAACCAGGTCCTGGCTCTTTTCAGGAGTTACTTCAATAGTTTCGTCCTGTGTGCCGTCACTCCAGCAAGCAAAATCAAAGCCTTCCTTAGCGATAGCTGTTACCTCTGTTGTAGTTCCGCCCTCCAAAATAATTTGGTTAGCGTCACCTTCTACAGTACCCATTTCTTCATTTGAGCTTGCAAATGTAACCTTAAATTTTGGTGCGGTTTCATACGCGAGCTGCTCAAAGGTTATTGCTCTTGCATATTCCAGCTGCTCAAGCTCATCAATCTCATTCAAGCAGAGATAATCAACGCTTGTACCGTCTGTTACATATGCGCACATAACGATTGGTGTTGTGTAGTGTGCATCGTTTTTGCTAAAGCTCTTAACAATCAAATCAAAGCCGCCATAGGTTCTTTCAACGGGGATAACAACAACCTTGTTTTCAACATTTGGTGTGCCGTCAGGATTGATTGGCTCATATGCGCTCATATCGGCACCCTCTGCAGGGATTGTTGCCAAAAGGCCATAGGAAATATTTGGGAAGAGCGCCAAGGTTTCCTGATTTACGTTGTAGCCAAAGTTAACCTTGTCACCGCCAATTTGTGCGGAATAGCCCAAGAATTCAAGAATTGGCGCGTACTCTGTTACCTCAACGCTACCGCATCTTGTACAGCCCGATTGGAACTTAACAGGAGAGATAGCATCCTTGTAGATATACTCTGTTGCATCAATATGCACTCCGTCATAGAAAGCATCGCAGGATGGAACGTCATAAACCAACACGTGCATATTGGATGGTAAATTGTCGTAATATTCCTTATTGCTAAGGTACTCAGCATAAGTGATAGGTGCTTGACCCGGTGTTGTACTGTTTTTAGCAGAGGTTACACCGTTTACAGCACTCTTAAAGTGTCTGTCCGTATAGTTGGAAATAACCTGTGCCTGCGCCAAGCTACCGGAGAAGAAGAATACAATGCTTCTATCTACATTAACATATGCCTGACCCTGTCCTCTGTATGAGTCAAAATAAGAGGAGCCTGCACTTACAGTGTTAGGAACGTACATATACTTAATGTTAAGGTTTTGGATGCCCCATGTTTCCCATGTCTTTTTGTATTCAGCGTTTAAATAACCGATAAAGGTCATATTTTCACCGAAAACAACAGTTTCAAGGCTGATTGACTGGAAGAAAACGTTATTCTCAAGGCGGGTCATTGTGCTTGGGAACTTAATGTACTCAAGGGACATACAGTTTCTGAAAGCGTGCATAGGGATTGTTGTGATACCTTCAGGAATTGTCAAGCTCTTAAGGTTACCGCAGAAGGAAAACGCATATGCAATTTCAGTTGTGTACACGGCGTCAAAGCCCGTAACACCCTGACCAAAATTGTCATACAAAACGGTGTTGTCCTCAAACTCAAGAACAATGATAGGTGAACGGAAGCAAAGCTGCTTTGGAATACCTGTCAAGGTCTTTGGAAGATAAAGAGCCAAAAGATACGAGCCGTCCGCTACCTGGCAATACTGGTATTTCTGACCGGGCTGGTGGTGAACGTAGGTTGCCATGTAGGCTGCCTCAGGCAAGGTCTTTACGTCAGTGCCAAAGAAGTTAACGCTGACAACCTTTTTAGAAAAGCTAACACCGTCTGTTGTGTCAACATTATAAGTGTAGTTACCGTTAGCGTCTGTATTACCTACAACGCCGCCCATTGTGGGTGTGCTTGCAACAACGATGTTACGGACACCGCTTGTTGTCGTACCCAAATCGTCGCTGATAACGTACCATGTAAGAGGTGTGCCCTGCGCGTCTGTCTTAGCAAAGCCTTCTCCCTTAATGCTACTAATCAACTCGAAACGAGTGTTTTTTGTGCCGAAGGATGCTTCAATTTCATAAAGCTTGTTTTCTTCAGCAATTTCGCCTTCATAATAGTTATAGGTTGTTGCGCTTATACCAATAGCCAAAGCAAGCGTGAAAACCGAAACCATAAGAAGAGTTAGAAGTAGTTTTCTCATTTGTCTTTCTCCCTTTAGATTTTTATTTACAATTAATTATACCATGTAAGAGCAACAAGTTTCAACCTTTATTCTGCCTTTGCGGATTTTTTTGTATATCTGCACAAAAAATGGGGAAGAAATTAAAATCTCCCCCCATTTCTTATTGGCACATTTGCACTACAGCAATCATATAATTAAATTTTTCGCGCTTTTGAGTTCATCGTCACTCAAGGAATTTTGCTCCCTTAATGCTTGCATTGTGACGTGGTATTTCTTCGCTATTTCCCAAAGGGTGTCACCCTGGCGTGGAAAATAGACACGGACACAGCCTGCATCCCTTTTGATTTCCTTGTCCTTTTTCAAAACTGAGGTATTGAGGGCTTGGATTTTCGCTCTATCAACGATGCTCATAGTGACAAAAACCTCTGCGCTTATATGGATTTTATCACCGTCAAGCTCTGCGCGCACATCAAGAGCGCAAGCGGTAGCTTTTGAAATCGGGTCGGACACACCCCCAACATCACAGGCATATTTAAAGGGCACCTCATAGTCTTCGCTCAAATACTCCACGCCCTCATTTTCCTTCGGCTCTGACTCTCCTATTACCGTCAAATTAAGCTTGCCGTTTATCAGTGCCTTGCCGCCCTTAATTTCCGTTTTTTCGCACACAGGGTCCCACAAAACATCAATTATGCGCGCCATTTCCTTGGTTTTTCTCTTTACTCCCTCGCTAATTGTAAAGGAGCAGTTTTGCGCCTTAGCCACAGAATAAACGTCTACTGTTTTATAGCTTTCCTCTGTTTCGTACTTAGTGGAATAGCAATCCCTTGTTATTACACTGTCCGTATTTCTCAAAAGCTCCCCCTCAAGCTCACAGTCAAGGTCAAAGAACATTTGGCTATTGTCATCACTCTGCTCGTTGGAAATTGCAAGGCTGACACACCTTGCTCTTACCCAAGCCATATCTCCGAGTGTGGCACCCTGTGTCGATATTTCCTCGGCTATGGGTACGGATTTTGTTAAAGCTACCATTTCTCCGTTTGCTTCGCATATACATTTTATCTTAGCCTCTCCGCGGACAGACACAGAGTTATTCTGCGCACGCACGTCCTTAATCACCGCCACGGCATCACACCAAATGGGACGTGGGCTTTGTATCCCCTGCATATCAAGGCGGTCACTTATCTTTACGCCCTCAAGAGAAATAGGCTTAATGCTGACCGTTTTAAGCTCTGTCACATCACGCTCTATAAAAAGCTCGTCTGCGGTGCTTTTGTTCTCTATTTTTTCAGCTTCGTTTACGCTTTCCCAGCCTTGTATTCTGCTTTTTAGCCTTGATTTTATTGTTATTCTTCTCGGGGCGTTTACTCTTGGGGTAACGGTGTCAACCCATGTATCTATGGAAACGTTATTTGGCTTGCCTACTAAGCTTGCGCTTGCCTCATAGCTGCTTGTCAAGGGAAGGGAGCATAATTTACCCTCGTCATCTGTGTATATGAGAAGATAGGTAACCGTGCCGCTAAAATCCACCTGTGAATCAGCTCCGTCATCCCCCACATACTTGCTCTCGGGCAAAACCCCTGCCCTTGTGTGCAAAAGCCTTCTGATTTCGGGAACGTAATCAGGCAAGGAGAACTCCTCGCCCACCTCGTGAGATATTACCGTATCGGTGGGAAGCCTTAAAAGCTCCCCCTCCTGTCCCTTTTCGCCGTTAAAATTCAACTCTGCCATTTTTCTCTCCTTAATATGTTTATCGTTAGTAAAAGATATGCGCGCTTCTTTTTTAATATGCACTTGACAAAGACAAATATAAGTGCTATTATAAAATATATTATTCCCATAGTTGTTTGGAGGCAAATATGATTGATTTAAAGTTTTTACGCGAAAATCCCGATATCGTTAAAGATAATATTAAAAAGAAGTTCCAGGACGCTAAGCTTCCTTTAGTTGACGAGGTTATTAAGCTTGACGAGGAATACCGCGCATTCAAGCAAGAGGCAGACCACCTCCGTGGCGGCAGAAATAAGCTTTCCAAGGAGATAGGTATGCTCATGGCACAGGGCAAGCGCGAGGAGGCTGAGGCTGTTAAGGCTCAGGTTTCCGCAAACGCTAAGCGCTTGGCTGAGCTTGAGATTTTGGAGGGTGAATACGCTGAGAAAATCAAGAACATTATGATGCGTATTCCTAACATTATCGACCCTTCCGTGCCGATTGGTAAGGATGACAGCGAAAACGTAGAGGTACAAAGATACGGTGAGCCAACCGTTCCCGACTTTGATATTCCCTACCACGCTGAAATTATGGAAGCATTACACGGTCTTGACCTTGACAGTGCAAGAAAGGTTGCGGGCAACGGATTCTATTACCTTATGGGTGACATTGCACGTCTCCACTCCGCTATCATTTCTTACGCGCGTGATTTTATGATTGACCGTGGCTTTACCTATTGTATTCCACCGTTTATGATTAGAAGCGAGGTTGTAACGGGCGTTATGTCATTTGCGGAAATGGACGCTATGATGTACAAGATAGAGGGCGAGGACCTTTACCTAATCGGTACTTCCGAGCATTCTATGATTGGTAAGTTTATCGACACTATTATTCCGGAGGCTGAGCTACCACACACCTTGACCTCCTACTCTCCTTGCTTCCGTAAGGAAAAGGGCGCACACGGTATTGAGGAGCGCGGCGTATATAGAATCCATCAGTTTGAGAAGCAGGAAATGATTGTTGTTTGTAAGCCTGAGGAGTCCCCTGTTTGGTTTGACAAGCTTTGGCAGAACACAGTTGACCTCTTCAGAACTCTTGATATTCCTGTAAGAACACTTGAGTGCTGCTCAGGTGACTTGGCTGACTTAAAGGTTAAGTCCAT
>JAZSGX010000117.1:0-7947 GCA_045532975.1 Eubacteriales bacterium
TTGAGCAGAGATGCTGGGAAGTCACAGTTAGGATAGAAGTCCGGCCACTGTCACTGACCCTGGAAGCCTGCGGCAATGGCATTATGACCAACCATTTCCTGCTCGCATCCCTCAGGAAGATTCTTGTTACCATTCATCAAATCCTTGATAATGCACATCATCTTAACGACGAACTCCCATTGCTCGTCTTTTTCTGCTCTTGTTTTTTGCATATCTTCAGGGTTCTTGTCAAAGCCCTCGATACAGTTAGCCTTTACCCAAGCCATTGCCTTGTCAAACTCAGCCTTGTCGTAAATGCCCTCTGTCATTCGTCTAATAATTTCAACCTCGTCAACAGACTCAACTCTCATGCCGAGATATTCCTCGATAAATGCAGGGTCAATGATAGAGCCACCAATACCCATACAAATTGAACCGATTTGGAGATAAGACTTACCTCTCATAGTAGCAGCCGCTACTGCTGCACGACCAAATCTCAAAAGCTTTTCCTGTACGTCAGCAGGAATAGATGTGTCAGTTGCATCCTGTACATCGTGACCGTAAATACCAAATGCAGGCAAGCCCTTCTGTGCATGAGAAGCAAGTACCGCTGCAAGGTATACGGCACCGGGTCTTTCAGTACCGTTAAAGCCCCATACTCCCTTTATGGTCATAGGGTCCATATCCATTGTTTCAGAGCCGTAGCACCAACAAGGTGTAACGGTCAAG
Organism: Eubacteriales bacterium; assembly: GCA_045532975.1. GTDB lineage: Bacteria > Bacillota > Clostridia > Oscillospirales > CAG-272 > RGIG2000. Next base: position 709 of record JAZSGX010000117.1, read on the forward strand.
GTAATGTCAACGCCCTCTTTCTTAAACTTAGATGCACAAGCCGCAGCCTCTGCCACTCTACCAATGGTAGTATCAGCAATTACAACCTTAACAGGCTCGCCATTTGAATACTTAAGATTTTCTTCAAAAAGCTTTGCTGCCGCCTTTGCCATATTCATTGTTTGAACCTCAAGGGACTCTCTAACCTTTAAAGGTCCGCGTCTGCCATCGATAGTAGGTCTGATACCAATAACAGGATAATCACCAATCAATCTGTTTTCTGCCATTTTTATTTTCTCCTTCGAAAAAATTTTTAACATATATATTATAAATGTTTTGCGCTATAAAATCAAGGCTAAAAGTGAATTTTTTTACTTTTCAAAGTATTTTATTGCAAAATCTATGTCAGTTGGACCGTGTGGGTGGTGGTCAACCCCCACTTTTTTGTCGATATACAGTAGATTTTCAAGCCCGTTTGCTTTGTAGACTCTCTCAATAGCAATTCCATTTTCCTCATACGGTACTGTTTTATCGCTATCCCCGTATGCCATATAAATTTTAATTTTATTTTCAATCAGCTTGTCAATTTTGTTGTATGGGTGTCCGTTGAAGGTAAACATATCACTCTTTTTCATTCCCCACGCACGCTCAAACTCCTGCCACATCCCCTCATGTACATCGGGAGCATTACCAAGCTTTGTAGGGCAGCTCAAAAAGCTGACAACGGGTGCGTCAATATACAAGCCGCAAATATGCTCAGGGCTCTTTGCGGCAATTAAAATTGACATCATACCTCCGCAGCTCATGCCAATGGTAATTACCTTGTTTGAAATACCAAGTGTCTCAGCGGCGTAGTCGATAAACTCAATCTGGTCATCAATTTCGCTGTCTGTACCCCAACGGTTTCTGTTTTCCAAGAAAATCAGGGTGTATCCTCTCCGGACGAACTCGTTTTGCAAATCGGGAAATGCACCAAAATATTCCGTTTTAAATACTGTTTTTCCGTTTCTTCTGCTCTCATCCTCAAGCATAAGGGCGATTGCTCGTTTACCTTTAAACTCAAATTCCAAATGATAAATTTCATCATATCTGTATTCAGCTAATATTTTCATAACTTCACCTCTTGTTTTTATAGTTCTATTGTACTATTTTTAGTCTCATATGTCAACAAAAAAATCGGCGGACAATAATTATCCGCCGATTTTTTCTATGCGTTTACAGTTGAAAGATTTTTCTTTCGCATTTTTGATATAACAAACAGTGCAATCGAGACTGCAATTCCTACTCCGCTAACTATTGAAAGTGCAACAAAATTTGCATTTTTAAAGTTAGAAAATACGAACTCTCCGCTATCGGGATCCTGTAGATACGGTGAAAGCATAATGACATCTATAACAATAGTAACTAAAAGCATAAGTCCTGAAAAAATCATAGTGTAAATTTCAATTTTATCCATACTTTGCTTTTTGATTCTCCTTGGCACAGGAGGTCTGAAATCTACAACACTTGTCAAATATATGCTTGTAGCAACAAGAATTATCGTTTCAGGAAGCATATAGGTAGCGTTATAAGACAAAGAATATAGCAATGCAGCATTAGTTGGAATTGAAAGGCCTGCCCAAACGGTTGCACCGGATATCACATGACACACATATCTTAGTACGGATGATAACAACACACCATAAAGAAAGGCATAATTTTGTCTTTTCTCAACTTTTTTAAATACGCCCGATAGTGCAAAAACTCCAAATGCAATAATATAATCAAGAAGTATAATTGCAACTATCGACTGCCAAGTTGAGAAATAAGAAAGAGAATTCAATCCAAGCAGTAGTTGAACTGATGAATTAACAAATGCCGTACCAATTCCCCAAGCGGCACCGTGTCTGAATACAGCAATGACAATTGGTAGCATTGAAGCCAAAGTAACTGAGCCTCCATACGGCATTTCGACTACCTTAATAAGGCTAAATACCGTAGAAAGCGCAATCATCATACCACATTCCGTCATCGCAATGATTTGTTTTGATGTTTTGTTTTGCATACAAAACCTCCTTGAAATAAAATATTACCGCACAGAAAAATATCCGTGCGGTAAATATATCCCAAGAAATGAATAGTATCTCCCTCCGACGGCATTATCCGTATCAGGTTAAAGGGTTTGAACCTCGGTTCATCTCAGCCTTTCAGCACCCCTGAATATTCTTTTGTACGATGGCTTGATTATAGCACCACTTTATTCTCTTGTCAAGTGTTTTTCAAAATTTTGTCGAGAGGTGTAGATTAAAATTGTACCATCAGACACGGAAATTTCAGCTTCACAGCCTACAAACTCGTTGCTAACCCCCAATGGGATTTGATTTTCAAGTGTTGCGTTTTCAAGAGAATACAAAAGTCCCTTTTCATATACGCCAAAGGCGGTGTCATTAAAGGAAAACACAGAAATTCTCCCCTTTGCATTGGCATCAAATTGCACCCGAGCGTTGTGTATCGCAAAAAGCACGTTTTCGCCGTCAACAAATGATACGTCAACGCCCTCCTTTGCGTATTTCCCTACTAACGCTATATTGGCAATAGTATGGTCCAAATCTCCGCCTATTCCACCAAATACAACTATTCTTCGGTATCCGTTTTGTATTGCATATTCAATTGCTAAGGCACTGTCGGTATAGTCCTTTTTGACGGGGTACACAATAGTATTTTCGCAATCGATTTTACCTGTATAAGAATCAAAATCTCCGATTGCAACCTGTGGTACAAAGCCATTTTCGACAAGTGTAAAATATCCTCTGTCGGCACCTATAATCAAATCGTTCTCTTCAGGCTTAAAATCAATTTTGCAATCAAGGGCGCAGGCAATATAACAGGTTTTCATTATATCTCCTTCAAGATATAAGCATCATATGGCTTCATCTCTACTCTACCACTGATTTTTTTGTCAGAAAGAACATCATAATATTCCTTATCAAGAACAATATAACCGTCCTTGCCCTCGATCTCAATGGCTATAATACCGTTTTCCTTACCAAATCTTTCGGTTAAGTCGATATTATTCGATGCCTCAAGAGTTGGTGCTTTGTTAACAAGCTTTAGCATGGATTTTTGGTCAATCGCTGTACCAAGAATAATGACCTGACCCTTGCCAACCTTACGTCTTGCAATAGCGGTTAAATTCTCAAGCTCATCGCTTTCGTATGTAGCCAAGCTTTCAGCATCAATAACCTCGAAAGCATCTGTACCGAGAGCTATTTTAATTTCTTCGCCGTCATTCCATTTTGCTGTAATGTTCTTGTCCTGTATCGGCAATTGATATTTAGTATAAACTCCGCAAAGCTCCTCAAGGAAAGAATATGGCTTTTCAGTGTATTTGGATGCGCACTCTGTCATAATATCGGTGTGCGGTCCAACAATCCAAGTACCACCGTTATTTATCCATTCAACTATTCTTGTTTCAAAGCCATCTCGGGCAGCATTAGGCAAAAATGGTGAAACAATTACCTCATATTCGCTTAAATCCTTGTCGGTTTCGATTACGTCAATATTGTAGTGTCTAAAATAGTTATGGCAAAAATCTATATACTTAGCTCTTACATCATTGTCAAATTCTGCAACAAGAGGCGCCCAGAAGAAAATTTTAACGGAATTCGATGAATATGTCATCGCGATTTTGGATTTTGCTTTTGTATTTGCTAAAAAGTCCTCCGCTTTTGTCAAAGTATCTCTCAATTTTTTTACTCCGCGAGAGGCAGGATTTGGTCTGCCACTTGAATTAAGAAACGCACCGTGACCAAGCTCGTGACCATTTGGATGAGAACGGAATAACCAATACAGGTTCATTTCAGAACCGTGAGCAACAGACAAAAGTGAGTTTACATAGCTGTAATCGTTTGGACGATAACCGTTATACGCAGCAGTAGAGCCATTCCAACCAAGCAAGGTTTCAGTAACCCAGAAGGGTCTGTCCTTCAAAGGACGGTAGAAGTCATAATTAAACAGTGAGCGGTAAAGATTACTTGTATCGTGGTAATGGTTATGCTGAACAACATCAAGCTTTTTGTTCATTTTGTTATAGCTCAAATAGTTGTCCACCATCAAATCGGTACCTATAGGAGCGTTTGTAAACTCTCTCATTGCGTCAGCCTGCTCGTGAACGTATGAGCAAATAAGAACCTCATTAAACTCTACCCATTCAACAACAAGGCTTGGATTTTCCCATGCCCACAAAACAGGAGGCTCTATTTGGTCAAAGTTCTTGTAATCAAGTGACCAACGGTATGTACCCCAAGCTTTGTTAAGAGCAACAATATCACCGTTATATTTGTTTTTCAAATGCTTTCTAAAATTGTTCTTGCACTTTTCACAATAGCAGCCGTGGTCATAGGGATGCACCTCATTATCAATTTGCCAACCAATAACGCCAGGGTGGTTGCCAAATGCCTTTGCCATTTCTCTGGCAATTTTAACATTTAGCTCCCTCATTCCTTCATGAGACTTGCAAGGATGCACTCTTGCGTGTACCTTTTCTTGATATTCAATGTAATCCTTAGATTTTACACGCATAGCATCGGGATACTTTTCAAATACCCATCTCGGAGGTGTACAGGAAGGAGTGCACATAATAGTGTAAATCCCATTTTCGTATAGCTTATCAACAACATACTTGAAGAAATCAAAATTATATTCGCCCTCATTTGCTTCCATAGAGCTCCATGCAAACTCGCCAATACGCATGCAGTTCATACCGTATTCCTTCATCTTGGCAATGTCCTTGTCAACCTCGCTTTTATCCCATAACTCAGGATAATAAGCGGCACCTATAAAAAATTTTTCCATAGTTTTTCTCCTTAATATTCTAATTAAATTAATTCTACCATAAAATGTATTAGTTGTCAATTTCAATACGCACTAAAATATTTTTTAAAAATTCAAAAAAAGTATTGACAAAAGTAGAATAAATGTGTAAAATATATTGCGTGACGCAAATCACTATATTTGGACCAATAGCTCAGTTGGTTAGAGCTACCGGCTCATAACCGGTCGGTCCGGGGTTCGAGTCCCTGTTGGTCCACCAAACAAAAAAGGTAGGTTTTTGCCTGCCTTTTTTGTTTGCTTGTATATTGATATACAGGGGCTCGAACCCAGCGTTAAGAAAAACATTCGGGGAATGTTTTTTAGCGGTGACTGAAGGATTTTTCAAGGCACTTACAATATTTCAGCACTTATGCCTTGAAAAATTCAAGAGCGAAGTCCCTGTTGGTCCACCAAAACAAAAAGCACTCCTTTTTGGAGTGCTTTTTGTTTTGTCGATTGAATTGGGTACTCTTACTCTGCTTCGTGCTTGCACGAATGGGGTGCGCATTTCTGACGAAAGCCGTTGTCTGCTTGCAAGCAAAAGGCTCGGCAGAAATAGCTCGTATAGCGAGCCGAACCTGTTGGTCCACCATAGTATTTCCATCCGAACACCTCGGATGGATTTTCTATTTATAGGAGCAATTACTTCAAAATGGCGCAACCGTTGAAGAAGCTGCCGAAAAATGTGGCTATTCGTCACCCTCGCATTTCATAACGCAACAATCGCCGAGTTCAACATTTCACCATCAAAATTAAAAAAGTGATTACTTCTGTATCAAAGCAAAACAGAAATCTGTCTTTTTCGTTTTTTAGTTTTTTAGTTATTAGTAATGCAAAAATGGGCTGTTGCAATTAGCTGATTTGAAAATAATCAGTTAAGAGCAACAGCTCCCTTTATTAAATTTCAGTTAAAACATTTTTTATTACGTTATCATTTTTAAATGCTTGCATTATTGTAAACATAGTTTTACTGACAAAAGCTTTGTTGTTTTTTCTTCGAGACAGCCGCACGTGACATATCTATTATCCATTATATTGTCAGGAAGCATTGACTTTTTCACAAATTTATAGTAATATTTCATCAAAAGCAATGAAGGAGTAATACATGGCAAAAATTAAAAATTATTTTACGCTATTTATATCGATGCTTAAGATTGGACTGTTTACATTTGGTGGCGGGTATGCAATGATACATATCCTTGAAACCGAATTTGTTAGCAAAAAGAAAATGCTTGAACACAACGAATTTATTGATTTAGTTGCAATCGCTGAATCCACCCCGGGACCTATCGCAATAAATTGTTCTACTTATATCGGCTATAAGACCCACAAATTCTTTGGCGCTGTAATTGCCACTATCGGTATGGTGCTACCGTCATTTCTTATCATTTTTGTTATTTCACTGTTTTTCAATCAATTTTTGTCTATCAGCTGGGTTTTTAAAGCGTTCAAAGGCATACAGGTTTGTGTTGTATTTTTAATTTTATCAGCAGGACTTAAAATGCTCAAAAAAATCAAGAAAAGCTTTTTTAACATCTGTATTATTATTTTGACCCTTACTTGTATGGTCCTTTTTAGCCTTTTCGGTATCACATTTTCTTCAATTTTTTACATTATAATTAGTGGCACTACGGGGCTATTCATCTACTCTATTCGCCATCTAAAAAAATCCAAATGCGAAAATAAAGAGGTAAAAAGATGATATATTTGGAATTGTTTTTAACCTTTTTAAAAATTGGTGCAGTGTCATTCGGTGGGGGATACGGAATGATTTCCTTAATTCGTGACGATTGCCTTTCTAAGGGCTGGCTAACTGACGGTGAGCTTTTAAACTTTATAGCCGTTTCCGAATCTACTCCAGGTCCTATCGCGGTAAATATGGCAACCTTTGTCGGCTCTTCTCAGGGGGGAATTTTAGGTGCGTTGTTCTCAACGATTGGTGTCGTTTTGCCTTCATTTATAATTATTTTACTTGTCGCAACTATATTATCTATGACGCTTAAATACGCAGGAGTTAAAGTCACCTTACGCTCCATACGCCCGGCAATTATCGGTATGATTTTAGCCACTGCTTTCACAATGCTGTTAAGCTTAGCCTTCAGCATAAAAGCTATAACAGATAGCTCCTTTCAATTTAATTGGAAGTCTCTTGCAATTTTAGGAATAGTAATTATAATTTCATTCGCACACTTCCGTATCAGAAAAAAGCAAATAAATCCTATCTTGCTGATTTTGATTTCCGGTACCTTGGGAATATTTTTCTTTTAAAATAAAAATCCACCAGCTTAGCTGGTGGTTTTGCATTTTCGGGCATAGCCCTAATACTATTGGCTACACACAAGTGTGTTTGAAAACGACCTGCCAGTCATGCAAGTTGTTATTTGCTACCCGTGAACGGGTCTCTTGGGT
>JAZSGX010000074.1:0-9873 GCA_045532975.1 Eubacteriales bacterium
ATGTTTTTGTGTGGTCAGCACCTTTAGCAGAAGCGTTGACAGATGAGTCTTGCGCAATTGTCGGCTGTGAACCGTGTCAGATGGGGGACCAAGCAGCACTAAGCAGTTGTGATGATGTGCCGCGAGAGTGCTTGTCTCGAGCCGATGCTACGGGAACGCGCATGGAAGGGCATTTCGATTCTTAGGTGTATGATCTTATATGACAGCTTGTTTTCCATTATTAAGAAAGGATGGAGTCTTATGCATCAGGCATTATACAGAAAATATCGACCTGCCGTTTTTGATGATGTTTACGGTCAGGAGCATATTACCTCAATTTTAAGATATGAAGCTATGCGGGGCTCTGTTTCTCACGCATATTTATTCTCAGGCTCACGCGGTACAGGAAAAACCACCTGTGCTAAAATTTTGGCTAAAAGTGTTAACTGCTTGAATCCACAAAACGGGAACCCTTGTAACGAGTGCGAAAATTGTCGAGCTATTGACACCGGTAACACCACAGATGTTATTGAAATGGACGCTGCGACAAATACAGGTGTTGACTACATTCGTGATTTACGCGAAAACGTAATGTACACCCCGGCAATGCTCAAAAAACGGGTTTACATCATTGACGAGGCGCACATGCTTTCGGATAGCGCCTTCAATGCTCTTTTGAAAACTATTGAAGAACCGCCGGAGCACGTTTTATATATTTTTGCTACTACCGAGCAGCACAAAATTCCTGCTACCATTATTTCACGTTGTCAGCGCTTTGAATTTAGGCGCATATCTATGAATTCTTTAGTTGAAAGACTTATGTTCATAGCTAAAAATGAGGACATCGACCTAACCGAAGAGGGAGCTACCCTAATCGCAAAAACAGCACAGGGTGGAATGAGAGACGCAATTAGCTTAATGGAGCTTTGCGCAGGCTCTCACAAGACCATTACTGCGTCCCTTGTAAATGAAATTTTGGGTACAAGCCCTTATGACAAAATGTGTGATGTTGCGAAAAATATAGCAAACAAAGACTATGGCAAGCTTTTTGAAGCTATTAACGAGGTTGTTACGTCTTCTAAAGACATTTTAGTTTTCTTTAGTGATTTAACCGCGTTTTACAGAGATATGATGGTGCAAAAATCCAATGTGGCAAGCAATTATCTTGAGCTTTTACCTTCAGAAAGCAAGCTTCTTGCTGAAACCACCGAGCTATTTAATATGCCCACCCTTATCTACCACGCTACTCTTCTTGACGAGGCTTACGCAAATATGTTAAGAAATCCAAGCTCAAAGCGTCTTTGCGCCGAGATTACTTTGATGAAAATGTGCGACCCACGCCTCAGCGATTCCAGTGATGCACTTTTATCAAGGCTCTCTTCTCTTGAAGACAAGGTTACACTTCTGTCCAAGGGTGTTGTTACAATCGAACAAGAGCCGAAAGTTGAACTAAGTCCGGAGGTTGCCGAGGAAATTAAGGTTGAAGCCGAGGTCGCTACCGAACAAGCGAAAAATCCCGATTCTTCAAATTCAAAAACATTGCTTTCTGTTGACAATTGGGATGAGATTGTTAATAAAATAATCGAGAAAAATACACCTATGGGTAGCTTTTTACGAGGTTCTTCGTGCTATTTTTCCGAAAAGAACAGCAAATTTTATTTAGTTGCTCCAAATTCATTTGCCGAAAAGCTTTTGAATTCTGAAAAAAATATAAAAAGCGTTTTTGATGCTATGGTCTTAAGTGACGTAGAAATAAATAGCGCTTCACAAATCAAGGTCACCGCTAAAAAAGTATCAGATTTAGCATCCGACTTAGATGAATTCGAATAATATTTAACATTATCTATATGAAAGGTGATTAATTATGAAAGCAAACATTCCAAAGGGCCCAAGCATGAATCAAATGCTGAAGCAGGCTCAAAAAATGCAAGAGGACATGCAGGCCAAGCAAGCGGAGCTTGAAGAAAGAGAGTACGAGGTTAGCGCAGGCGGCGGAGTTGTTAAGGTGAAAATTAACGGTCGTCGCGAAATTCTCAACATTGATATTGCCGAGGAAATAGTTGACCCTGACGACATTGAAACCCTTTCCGACATTTTAGTTGCTGCAGTTAACGAGGCTATTAAGAAGGTCGAGACTACTTCTAACGATGAAATGGGCAAGATTACAGGCGGTATGGGTGCAATGGGCGGCATGATGGGTATGCCCGGCTTATTCTGATGAACGAATTAGTAAAACCATTACAGGATTTAGTTGATAAATTTCGCTCCCTTGACGGAGTTGGCAAAAAAAGCGCTATGAGAATGGCTTTTTCCGTTCTTGATATGCAGGATGCAGACGCTTATGCCTTTGCACAGGCAATCTTAGACGCTAAAACCAAAATCGGTCTCTGCTCTGTTTGTCAAAACCTATCAAGCGAAGAAATATGTCCAATATGCTCTTCTTCTTCACGCGACCACTCTGTTGTTTGCGTTGTTGAAGACTACCAAGCTGTTATAGCTTTGGAAAACGTTAAAGAATTCACAGGTGTTTACCATGTGCTACACGGTACTATTTCACCTATGAAGGGCATTGGTCCCGAACAGTTAAAAATTAAAGAGCTTTTAGAAAGACTTAACAAGGAGGACATACAAGAGGTCATTGTTGCAACTAATCCAACCGTGTCCGGCGAGTCCACTGCTATGTATCTTTCAAGACTTTTAAAGCCACTTGGCGTTAAGGTAACACGCATTGCTAACGGTTTGCCCGTTGGTGCAGATCTTGAATATGCGGATGCTGTTACTCTTTATCGCGCTATTTTAGGCAGACACGATATTTAATTATAGGAAATTTATATGGAGTACATCTTTTTCGACATTGAGTGTGCAAATTGCTTTCATGGACGTGGCAAAATCTGCTCCTTTGGTTACATTATAACCGACGAGCATTTCAATGTTCTTTCTAAAAATGATATTCTTGTAAATCCTCATTCACGCTTCCATTTATACGGTCACGGCAATCACCCGGGTATTACCCTTGGGTATGACGAAAAAACCTTTAAATCTTCACCTGATTTTCCTAAGCATTATAAAAAAATCAGAGAGCTTTTAACAAAGCCAAACAGACTGGTTTTCGGTTTTTCTGTAATGTCGGATGCAGGCTACATCAAAAGCGAATGCGATAGATACCAAAAGGAGATTTTCAATTACGATTTCATTGATATTCAACGCATTTATACCGATCATAAGCAGCTTGAAAATACACCTTCCCTTATCAAGTGCGCCCACGAATACGGCGTTGTCGAAAACCAAGAGGTGCATAAAAGCGATGACGACTCCTATTTCACAATGCGCGTGCTAAAAGGAATGTGCGAGGAAACCGGACTCAATGTTTCTCAGCTTATTGAAAAATATCCGCACTGCAAGTGTTGGTGCAAAAACGGTGAAATTTATTCGGAATTTTTGAAGTATAAAGAAGAATTAAAAGCGCAAAAGCTGACAAAAATGGAACGACTGACAGGAAGTGTGCGAGCTAATTGGATGCACTCGTGTGATAAAAACGCGCAGGACTTTGCAAAATATGTAAAGCGCGTGTCAATTGACAGAGAATCCCCTTCTCTCTTGAGCGGCAAGAGGGTATGTATTAGCTCACTATACGAGGAATACCATTTTAATGAAATGATGAACATTGTGTCGCTTCTTGCAAAGCACGGTGCAAAATATACAAGACATGCTTATTTCTGCGATTACTTCGTAGAATACACTATCACTGATAAAGCAGGCAAAAATTATCGTTGCTACCGCAAGGATAAGGCAAGCTTAATCAACGATACTGAACGAGAAATCAAATTCATTTCTCTTGATGAATTGCTCACGATATTCGGTGTGAGCGAGGCTGATATTTCCAAGCTTAATCGCCATCTCCTAACTCCCATGAAAAAGGGACAAGGCGCACAAGGAAAGCAACGTAAATTAGTTGGAAATACATAATACCAAATTTAAAACGGCGACATTAAAAGTCGCCGTTTTGGTTTTATATAAACGATTTTAACTCCTCGTCAAGCATTCTGTTTCTCACAATAGAAACACATTCGGTCACATCATTAAGTGTCATAATATCTAAATGCTTTCTTATAGCATCAACTATAAGCTCAGGGTTCAAATTGCTTTCATTGCCCGCATTGACTATTGCATTAATTTCAATGTGGTCATCCACGTGCTTTGCTTCAATAGATTTTATGAAGGAGCAAATATCAACCTCTTTTTCGCCACTTTTAGAGCGCTTTGTGATTATGCACTCCTTTGAAAAAAGCTCATTTATTTTTTCAAAGGTGGTATCACCTATTTGAGGAGAATAGAGCTTTATTGTATAGTCTGCATAAACAATATTCTTAAATTTAACCTGTGGAGCATATACATCAAGCACCTTCATTTCATCGGGAAAATTCCTTTGTATGCGCTCTTTTATCTCATCAAAGCCCATAGGATGATTAATTTTGATGTCCATAAGCTCACATTCACTCTCAACACCAACAGGTAACGGCAAGGCAAAAACAATTCTTGGCTGAGGGTTAAAGCCCTCACTGTACCAAATATCGACACCTGAACGTACCATTATTCTCTGCATAGTACGTGCTAAATCAAGATGGGAAATGTACATCAAATTTCCAACCTTGGAAAACTTAATTCTTATCGACATTATTTCTTTTTCGGGCACCATGTAAGCTCCTTTCCAAGCTTATTTGCTCCACAACCCGAGCATTTTTCCTTGCAGTTCGGTGTTGTTTTGCTCTCGTAAGCTTTTTTACTTTCGGAAATCATAAAGCTCTTATTAACTCCAATATCTATTACATCCCAGGGAAGAATTTCGTCATAACCTATTCTTCGGTTTGCGTAGAAGGATGGATCAATTCCACATTCTTCAAATACAGCCATCCATTTATCGTAATCAAAGAACTCGTCCCAAGCGTCAAAACGCATACCCTTTCCGACTGCGCAAGCAATAGCACGGGACAAACGACGGTCACCCTTAGAAAATACCGCCTCAAGTCTTGATACCTTAGCCTCATGCCAAGTATATCTTACCTTTCTGTCGGTTATCTTCTCACCCAAAAATCTCTGCTTGTCCACAAGGCTCTCAAGAGTGTCTTGCGGTTCCCACTGGAACGGGGTGTGTGGCTTAGGCACAAAGCAAGAAACACTAATAGTTACCTGTACGGGCTTTTTAGGTCTTACAGGCATTTTATAAAACTCATCAACAACGTGCTTTGCAAGAACAGAAATGCCCTCAATATCCTCATAGGTCTCCGTTGGCAATCCGTTCATAAAGTATAGCTTAACCTGGCTTTTACCACCTTCAAAAGCAAGGCGTACCGCATTAAGTAAATCTTCCTCGTACAAATTCTTATTTATTGCATCTCTCAGCCTTTGTGTACCCGCCTCCGGCGCAAAGGTAAGTCCGCTTGAACGAATGCTGCTCACCTTACGCATAAGCTCCTTAGTAAAGCTATCAGCTCGCAAGGAGGGTAAAGAAAGGTTAACCTTACATTCATTTGTCCAATCGAGCAACAAATCCGTTGCCTTTGTCAAGCATGAATAGTCACTGATTGATAATGACGTTAAAGAAATTTCAGTGTAGCCTGTATTTTTATATATTTCTTTAGCTTGAGCATTCAAGACTTCAGCACTCTTTTCACGAACGGGACGGAATACCATGCCCGCCTGGCAGAAACGACAACCGCGTATGCAACCTCGGAAGGTTTCAAGCATAATTCTATCGTGTACAGTTTCAATATACGGCATAATAGGCTTTAAAGGGAAATATGAAGCGTTTAGGTCTTCTACCACTCTCTTCTCAACCCTATTGGGCACATCTCCAAATTTAGGCTCAAATAGCTTAATAGTACCATCCTCGTTGTATTCCACATTGTAAAGTGAAGGAACATAAAAGCCTTTTAGATGTGAAGCTTCCCTTAAAAATGCTGTTTTGGAGTATGTACCGCTTTCCTTCATCTTGATATAAAGGCTCATAAGCTCACAAAGTGCCTCCTCGCCCTCACCAATGCTGAAAATATCGAAGAAATCAGCTACCGGCTCTGCGTTGTAAGCGCACGGCCCCCCACCAAGAATAATTGGGAAATCCTCACCTCTGTCGCGAGCATATATTGGAATACCCGCCAAATCAATCATATTAACAGCAGTTGTATAGCATAACTCATACTGCAAAGAGATTGCCATAAAGTCAAAATCCCTAACGTCGTCTTTGCTTTCAAGCGCAAAGAGGGGGACGTTGTTTTTACGCATTATCTCCTCCATATCAGTCCAAGGAGCATACACCCTTTCGCACCAAACGTCTTTCATTTCATTTAGCGCGCCGTACAGAATTTTTATACCAAGATTAGACATACCTATCTCATAGGTATCAGGAAAACAAAAAGCAACTCTTGCTTTAACTTTATTTTTGTCTTTCAAAATCTGTCCAAATTCGCCGCCCGTATATCTGCCCGGCTTTTGAACAGCTTTCAATATTGTACTGATATTTTTTTGCATTTTATTTTAATTTCGGCATAGATAGATGTGAGATAAGCACCATAATAATCACAAAAATCAAGTGATATCCGACAATATGAGCGGAATATACAAGATTTAACTTGCCAAACGCCCACAATCCCATCAATACAGCACCGCCAATGGATGCTACTATTTTTATAGCCTTTAATACCTTTCTGGTAGATAATATTTTTTTACAAACAGCTACTGCCTTAATAAGCGCTCTTGACAAGCCCTTTGAAGCGATTTTTGCATCTTTAACGGCGCTAACCTTTGCCACCTCGTTAATGTTACCAAGCTTAATAACGCGCAAATCACGCTTTTTGAACGATGTTGCTTTTTTTATAAGCTCGTTATTTAGGTTAGGGTCAAAGGAACGGATTCCAACACCTGTGCCATTTTTATTCAACAATTTTACAACCTTCAAAAACTCCTCGTCTATTTGATATTTTATACATAGCTTTGCTACGAGAATACCATTAACAGCGAGGTACATAACAGAAGCTCCTTCGCTGTTTTCGCGCTCGTTGCCAACTTCTATTCCTTGTGATGTCATACCGTATTTGTCGGCAAAAATCACATTGTCATTATCAATTTTCACGCAAAGATAACTTCTGCCGGAGCAAATTAACTTGTTCCTCTTGCTAACTGCTATGGTTTCGTTCGCCGCTGCGTCAAACACCTCAGCCAACGGTCCGCCTACTAACGAAAAGCCATTTGAAGCGTAATAAAGCACCTTTTCAAGGGTATAACCGCTATACATGTAAATATGTTGAATTTTGATATTTTGCGGAGGAAATGCAGTAGTATCGTTAACAACCACAACATCTACATTTGCAAATTCATTAACCGCTTCCTCGCCTATGATTGCGGCATCATCATCGTACAATCTTTTGTTTCCGATATAGAACGGTACACTATATGTACATAAAATACCCACGGGAAGCATCAAAATTACACCAACGCCCCAATAGCCTGTAATATTCGTTGCATCCTCTGCTCTGACAGCAAAAATTATAGCAAAAATTATAGGAATGAGCAAAGCGGCAACATAATAAATAGCCATAAATTTTCCAATGTTTACGCTTGAATTGGTGTTTCTAAAGAAATTTTTAACAAATCCCGTTTTACCAACGCGGGCGATTTGACCGTTGTACTCACTGGACGTAGTTGTAAAGGTGTCATACTCAGCCTCAGCGTTTTTGTGTTGAACACGCTCTAAAATAAACTTACTGTCCTTACCCGATATTGCTCTAAATCCATATTCCTCTCTAACTATGTTTACAAAGGAATATAAGATAGTGCCAATCAATATAGCTGCTATCGCAAAGTTAAAGGTGCTGTTATCAACATAACCGAAGGAAGCAAGCACCAAAAGTGTAACACTGTGAATAACTCCAACCGCTAACGAAACAACCGCAACGGATTCCGGTATGTAATCCTTTGATAATATAGATTTAAAGCCATGATAAATCTGTTCATAAGCGCAAATAGCACAAGCAACAAGCAACCCCAAGCTAACACCAATATGTAAATACGGATAGCTTGAAGCATCAAATATACCTGTTAAATCGTTAAAGAACAGTGATATATTTTCTACGAAAAACAGTAAAACTGCGAGAACACCCGAAATAAGCAGGCGAATACCCATTCCACGTACCGCGTAATCATACATACCTTTAATTTCTTGATTTTGCAGTCTTTCTGTATATTCGTATTCGTTATTTTCAGAGGTATCCTCATTTTCTCCCTCTGCTTCTTTTTCAGAAGTGACACTTTTAGTGCCCGTTGCTCCAATACCAAAGGTTTCCATAAACTTACGGTCAGCGTGAACCGTGCTTGCATATTGCTCATCTACGATAAAATTCTCATCAGAATCACCCTCAATGTTGTGCCAATCGCTGGGTCTTGCTCCTAAATGATGGTCAGTGTTAACATTTTCAGCAACCATTGTGAAAATTTCTTCGTTTGGTGAAACCAATTGCACGTCAGGACTAAGCTGAGCAACCTGACGGTTTTCAACAATATCAATCGGTATTGTCTCAGGATCATCAAGACGGCTTGTTGCCTTTCTGACAATAACCTGCTGAGGAGCCTCTGTATTCTGGTTTTCCTTCATATTGTCCAAGCTCAATTTAATTTGTTTGAATTGTTCTTCCATAATGCTCCCTTCTTCTAACTTCTCTGCATTCTGGCAGCATGACACAAAATAACAGACGCCGCAGTTGACACATTTAGCGAATTTACCTTGCCATACATTGGAATTGAAACAATAAAATCACTGTTTTCTTTAACTATTCTTGAAACGCCGTTGCCCTCAGAGCCAAGCACAATAGCACAAGCACATTTAAAATCAGTTTCATAATAAGGCTTTCCGTCAGCCTCCGAGGCGAAAATCCAAAGCCCCTTTTTCTTCAAAGCTTCAATAGTTGAGGAAATATTGGAAACCTTAGCTATGAGCATATGCTCAATAGCACCTGCTGAGGACTTATAAACAGTGGGAGTTATACCCACCGCTCTGCGCTTAGGAATTACGATACCGTGGGCACCTGCACATTCAGCACATCTGATTAATGCGCCCAAATTATGCGGGTCCTCTATTGAATCGGCTATTACAATTAAAGGCTTTTCTCCTCTTTCCTCGGCTAAGGCAATCATATCATCAACAGAAGAATATTCCTTCATTGCCGCTTGCGCGACTATACCCTGATGGTTTGCTCCTTCAGCCAAATAGTCAAGCTTTTGCGCTTCAACCTCAACAATCGGTATCCCCTTCGATACAGCCTCGGCTATCAAAACAGTAATTGAGCCCTCGTGTGCGCCGCCCTTTTTAACGTATATTTTATCAACCGCGCGTTCACTTTTTAATAGCTCGCGCACAGCGTTTCTTCCAACGACAACCCCGTTATCTTCTCTTTCTGAATTATCAAGACTCTCTCTTGCGTAAAATTCCTGTTTTGGCTTTTTACTAAAGCCTTCCCTTTTGAAGTCACGTTTGTTATAGTCTTTTCTTCTATTTTCCAAGGCAAGTTACCTCACAACATATTTTTATTCAGTATATTATAACATATAATTTTAAATTTGTACAGTATTTAAGTAAAAAAGAGAAAATAAAAATCCACCAACTTAGCTGGGGGTTTTGCATTTTCGGGCATAGCCCTAATACTACTGGCTACACACAAGTGTGTTTGAAAACGACCTGCCAGTCATGCAAGTTGTTATTTGCTACCCGTGAACGGGTCTCTTGGGACGGGGATACTCAATTGGTCGTTTTTCTTGTCTTCTTCAAGTTGGTTGGCTATGTATTCTTTTATTGCTGCAGTGTTTTTCCCTGCTGTATCAACATAATATCCTCTACACCAAAACTCT
>JAZSGX010000033.1:0-12248 GCA_045532975.1 Eubacteriales bacterium
GTTGCAATAAGCACAGACCAAAAACAGATACCCCTTACACCAAAACCTTCGTTCTACTATTATTTTTAGAATTAAATAATGTTGGGAACTTGCAAAATTTGCAAGTTCCCTTCTTTTTTTGGTATCTGTTTTTTACCCGCGGCCTCGTACTCTACCGTACTGAGTACGCCTACGTGTACGAGTTCACGGCTTCTGCACTCATTTCACTACCCCCTAAAAGAGGCGTCGCTTAATGCGACAGCCTCTGCAATTTTTAAAGCAAGCTATTTTTGTAAATTTCTATTTCAAGCTCCTTTGTCACGGCATACGGACAAGATGCTACGTTTTTGGCTTGAATTGCAATTTCCGCCCAATCCAAAAGCTCTTGCTCCTTTAAATTATCGACACAGGGTAGGATTTTTTCAAGATAATCCTTCAATTTCTCAAGACTTTCAAGCCCCAAAGCATCGAGGCAGTCTTCCACACGTTTCTTGTCAACTCTTTTCAAATATTCGTAAAGCAAAAGTCCGTTTGCGTGTCCATGTGGAATGTCCTTAAAGTAGGTCAAGGAATAACCCATTGAGTGTACAATAGTTGTACCCGTTTGAGAAATTACAATGCCACCAAGAGTAGATGCCCACAAAAGCTCTGTGCAAGCTTGAACATTAAAATTACCTTTTTCAAGCATATCTAAGTGCTTGCCAATAATTTTCAAGCCCTCAAGCACCATATAATCACTGGATGGGGATGCTTTTTTATTGGTATATCCCTCGATCAAGTGGCACATAGCATCAACCGCTGTGTTTCTTGCCACCTGCAAGGGTAAATTCAGTGTATATCTGCCGTCAATAAACGCAGCTTTGAAAAATGTGTCAGCACAGCTAAAGCTACGCTTTGTTTGCTCCTTGTGTAATGTTAAAATCGAATAAGGTGTCACCTCCGAGCCTGTGCCTGCGGTTGTTGGTATTGCCACCATTGGCAATGGCTTATTTTTGTACGCCCCCTTAAAAATATCGTAAAGCTCAAAATCGCCACTGTCCCGTGGCTCGTTTGACGCATATACTGATATAGCCTTAGCCGCATCCAAGGGAGAGCCGCCGCCTATGGCAATTATAAAGTCGCAGCCACACTCTCTTGCAAAAGCGCCACCCTTTGCCATATCGTTAATTTCAGGGTTATTTTTCACTTTATCATACACGTGGTAGGGTATTTTTGCATTTTCAAGCACCTTTATAACGTCATCAAGAGCCCCTGACTTTTTGCCCGAGCCTTTTCCTGTAACTATTAAAGCGCGCTTGCCGAGTAACATTTCCTGCGGATTTTCAAGAACACAATTTTCTCCCACGATTACC
Source organism: Eubacteriales bacterium (assembly GCA_045532975.1). Classification (GTDB taxonomy): domain Bacteria; phylum Bacillota; class Clostridia; order Oscillospirales; family CAG-272; genus RGIG2000. Next base: position 1,332 of record JAZSGX010000033.1, read on the forward strand.
TTTGTGGGCATATGAAATTTAAACATAAAATCACCTCGTTTTCATTTTACTATATAATGAAGGAATTGTCAAATATAAACCGCTAAAAACTATTTTTTCTTTTTTCAATTTTACTCTTGACAAATTATGTCGATAGTATTAGAATAGATAAGGTTTTTTAAAAAACAAATAAATATATATAAAGAAGGCGAATTTATGGAAATCTTATTTAGCTTATCAGCAGCCTTGTTTGCGGGTCTTTTGCTTTCCCGTTTGGCAAAGCTGGCAAAGCTCCCCGCTGTTACCGCATATTTGGTTGCGGGTATTTTAGTTGGCCCCTTCTGCTTGGGCGCATTCGGAGTACAAGGCTTGGGCTTTACCGAGCTTGACATGGTATCAAAGAAGTTCTCTTTGATTTCTGACGTTGCTCTTGGCTTTATTGCTTTTTCTATCGGTAACGAGTTCCGTTTGAGCGAGCTTAAGCACATTGGCAAGCAAGCCACAATTATCGGTATATTCCAAGCGGTATTTACAACATTGGTTGTTGATGCGGCGCTTATCGGCTTACACTTCATAATTCCCGAACAGTTCCCACTTGAAGCGGCTATCATTCTCGGCGCTGTCGCTTCCGCTACCGCCCCTGCCGCAACATTGATGGTTGTAAAGCAATACAAGGCAAAGGGCCCTGTTACAAGCACGCTTCTCCCTGTTGTTGCTCTTGACGACGCAGTTGGTCTTGTGCTTTTCTCAATCTCATTCGGCATTGCAAACGCAATTTCAAACGAAGCAAGTGTATTGTCTATTGTACTCGAGCCTATTTTAGAGGTTGTTCTTTCAATCGGCTTGGGCGCACTTATGGGCTTTATCTTTACTTTTATCGAAAGATTTTTCCATTCACGCTCAAAGCGTCTTTCCGTGTCCGTTGCTTTTGTGTTCTTAACCGTTGCTATTTCAATGGTTGATTTCCACGTCGGTTCAGTTCACGTTGCGTTCTCACCACTCCTTAGCTGTATGATGCTCGGAACTATATTCTGCAACATCTGTGACTTCTCAGCAGAGCTTATGGACCGTTTGGACCGTTGGACAGGACCTATTTACATACTGTTCTTCGTTCTCAGCGGCGCAGAGCTTGAAATGACAGTTTTCGGCGACGGTATTATCCTTTTAGTTGGCTTTGCTTACATTGCCTTCCGTTGTCTTGGCAAATACTACGGCGCAAGAATTTCCGCAGACATTTCAAAAGCGGAGCCAAACGTAAAGAAGTATCTTGGTATTACCCTATTCCCACAGGCAGGCGTTGCCCTCGGTATGGCGCTTAAGGCTTCTTCCTTTGGCGGCGAGGTTGGACACATTGTTGCTAACATCACATTGTTCTCTGTTCTTATCTACGAGCTTGTCGGACCGTTCCTTACAAAAATCTCTCTCCAAAAGTCGGGAGAAATCGACCCAGAGGGACAAACAAGCCATCGTATTAAGCACCACGACAGGCACAAGCATCACGATAAAATTATGTAACTTAAAAGGGGTGTTGCAATAAGAACCTGCTACGCAGAACCTTGTTACTCGCAAGCTCGTAATAAGCACAGACCAAAAACAGATACCCCCTTGCACTAAAACCTTTGTTTTACTAGTATTTTTAGAGTTAAATAATGTCGGGAACTTGCAAAATTTGCGAGTTCCCCTCTTTTTTTGGTATCTGTTTTTTACCCGCGACCTCGTACTCTACCGTACTGAGTACGCCTACGTGTACGAGTTCACGGCTTCTGCACTCATTTCACTACCCCCTAAAAGAGGCTGTCGCTTAATGCGACATCCTCTTTTGTTTATCAAGCAATACAGGGTGGCAAAAATGCCACCCTGTGTGTTTTATTTTCTTAAATCAGCAATATCGAGAATAAGTCTTTCCGTCTTTTCCCAGCCGAGGCAAGGGTCGGTGATGGATTGACCGTAAACGCAGCCGTCAGGCTTTTGCGCTCCGTCCTCAATGTAAGACTCTATCATAAAGCCCTTTACAAGCTTCTTAACATCATCGTTATGTCGAGTGGAGTGGAGAACCTCCTTTGCAATTCTTACCTGCTCTGCCCACTTCTTGCCCGGGTTTGCGTGGTTGGTATCAACTATAACGCCCGGATTTACAAGATTGGTCTTCGCGTAGGTTTCACAAAGTCCTATCAAGTCCTCATAGTGGTAGTTTGGCAAGGACTGACCGTGCTTGTTTACATAACCGCGCAAGATTGCGTGGGTAAGAGGGTTACCCTTAGTTTCAACCTCCCAGCCACGGTAAATAAAGGTGTGGGGGTGCTGTCCTGCGGTAATAGAGTTCATCATAACGGAAATATCTCCGCCTGTTGGGTTTTTCATTCCCACAGGAATGTCAAGTCCGCTGGCTGTCAAGCGATGCTCCTGATTTTCAACAGAGCGCGCGCCTATTGCAACGTAGGAAAGAATATCGTTTAGGTATCTATAATTGTACGGATAAAGCATTTCGTCAGCGCAGGAAAAGCCTGTTTCCTCAATAGCCCTCATATGTAGCTTACGAATGGCAATAAGACCCTTTAGCATATCGGGGCTTTCGTTAGGGTCAGGCTGATGGAGCATACCCTTATATCCGTCACCCGTGGTTCTTGGCTTGTTAGTGTAAATTCTTGGGATTATAACTATTTTGTCCTTAACCTGCTCCTGCACGCGTCTTAACCTTGAAATGTAGTCAAGCACGGCGTCCTCTCTGTCCGCGGAGCAAGGACCTATAACAAGAGCAAGCTTGTCGCTTTCTCCCGCAAAAACCTTTCTTATCTCCTCATCGTTTTCTGCCTTTATTTTAGCGGAGCTTTCGGAGAGTGGGTACATCTCCTTTACCTCCATTGGTATTGGTAATTTCCTTTTGAAATTCATATTCATAATGTTTTTCGCCTTTCTATTTCTTGTCAAAGAACTGTCTGCGCTTCGTAGAGGTTCTCATAATTGATTTTATTTTTTCCGTGTCGGACTCCTCAATAGAGCTTTTTAATTCCTTAAACTTGTCAATGAACAAATCCATTTGTGAAAGAAGCTCCGTTTTATTAAGGAGAAACAGCTCGCACCACATATCCTCGTTAATTTTTGCAATGCGGGTTAAATCTCTGAAGGAGTCACCTGTGTAGTCCACCAAATGCTCCGATTCCTTACAGGTCATAAGTGACACAGCAATACAGTGGGTAAGCTGCGACAAAAATCCTATCATTTCGTCGTGCTTTTCGGGGGATAGCTCTGCAATGGTTTTAAAGCCGAGAATTTTGCCAAGGCTCTTGCAAGCATCTACGCCCTCCTTTGTGTTTTTGTCCGTAGGGGTTACGATATAGTTTGCGTTTCTGAAAATATTCTTGTCCGCATTTTCAACACCGTAAACCTCACGTCCCGCCATAGGGTGGGCACCCACAAATTCAAGGTCGGGGCGCAAAGCCTTTTGAATTTTATACACAACAGGCACCTTAACGCCCGTTACGTCAGTTAGCAAAGCGCCGAGCTTTAAATACTCTTGGTAGTTGTCAATCCAATCAAGCAACACGTTTGGGTATAAGGAGAACACAACAATGTCAAATTGACTTACGTACTCCCTTGTCACCTCGGTTGTACCGTGGGAAATTATGCCCTTTTCCACAGCATAATCAATAGATTTTTGGCTTCGCGTTACTGCCCCTACCTCATAGCCAAGGTCAGACAGAGCTTGCGCGTAGGAGCCTCCTATAAGGCCCAAGCCAACTATTAAAATTTTTACGTCGTTTATTATCTTCAATTTATAATTTCACTTCCAATTCCTAATAGCGATATTTTCTCAAAAAAGTCGGGAAAGCTCTTGTTAACAGCCTCACAGCCGTCAATCACTCCACCAAAGTGAGAGAGCAAAACGGAAAGAGCCATAACTATACGGTGGTCATTATGTCCGCAAAGCTCACACATGGGCGTCTTTGCGCCACCGCTGACAATCACGGAATTTTCAAATATTTCCACGTGGGCACCAAATTTCAAAAGCTCCTCCTTCATTGCTTCCGCTCTGTCGCTTTCCTTTATTCTTAGCCTTTTAGTACCTGTAAAGGTAGCACCGTTTTTGATAGCAGCTAAAGCAAAAAGCACAGGGCCTAAATCGGGACAGCCTGAAATATCAATGGTGGGTGTGCCATTTTCTATCAATTTAAAGTATGCTTGATAGATTTTATCTCCTTGCACCGACTCCGTATTCAAGCCAAAAACAGACACGTCCCCGCCCAAAAGGTTAAAAGCCTCCAAAAATGCGGCATTGGAATAATCTCCCTCAACCACTTGATTTGATGACTTGTACTTTTGATTTCCGCGTATGTAATAGGAGCCTTGACCCTTTACTATCTCAACGCCGAATTTCCTTAAGCATTCAATGGTAATATCAACGTATGCACTGCTTTCAAGCTCGGTAGTTACGGTAATAATACTGTCACCGTTTAAAAGGGGCAAAGCGAACAAAAGCCCACTTATAAATTGGCTGCTGACATCCCCTCGCAGAGTGAACACATCGGGCTTTAGCTTACCCTTAACCGTTATCCTGTCCGCTTCCTTTTTGCAGTATATATTTTGCTTTTCAAAAATGCCGTCATAAAGCTCTATTCCGCGCGACATTAAGCGCTGTGTTCCAACAAAGGTACATTCCTCTCCCGTTAAAAGAGCAATGGGTATAAAAAACCGCAAGGTGCTACCGCTTTCGTGGCAATTAAACACTCTGTTCCCTTCTTTAATACCACCGTTTATCGACACTGTGTCGCCTGTTTTTGTATATCCGACACCTAAAGCGCCAATACATTCAAGCGTTGCTTCCATATCGGCACTTTGGGAAATGCCCTTTATAACACCTTCTCCCTCTGCCAACGATGCACATATCAAAAGCCTATGCGCATAGCTTTTGGACGGGGGAGCTTCTATTTCTCCACGCGCTATGCTCTTTTCAATTTTCCTTTTCATTTCCGCTTCCCCTCAAATAGTCAATAGCCATCAAATATCCGTTTACGCCTTGACCTGTTATGGTCTTTTCCGCATACTCTCGTACATAGCTTATCTGCCTAAAGCCCTCACGCTTTTCAACAGCCGACAAGTGAACCTCAACAGCTCTTATTCCAACTGCCTTTAAAGCGTCAAGAATTGCAACACTTGTATGAGTGTAGGCAGCAGGATTAATAACAATACCGTCTATTTTATCAAAATACGCCTTTTGTATAGCATCTACCAAATCTCCCTCGTGGTTTGATTGATAAAAGCTAACCTCTACATCGTTTTGTGAAGCGTAGCTTGATATAATTTCAAGCATTTCGTTATACGTTGTTTTTCCGTATATCTCCGGCTCTCTAATACCCAAAAAATTAATATTGGGTCCGTTTAACACTAAGATTTTCATTTTATGTAATCCTCGTAAATTAGCTTAGCAACCGCATCTGCCTGTCCGTTTCCGTCCACTCTTACATCACAGGAGCTACAGTATATGGGGTATCTTTCCTGGTACCGTTTTTCAAGCGCCTCTCTGTTGCTTGAGAGTGGGCGGTCACTTGTTGAGCACAAAAGCTCTATATCTCTGTCAATGAAATAAGCAAGTCCGTTTTGCTTCAAGCGTCTGACATTATCGGGATTCAAAACCGCGCCGCCGCCCGTTGCTATTACTTGGTTATTTTTTGCGCTGATTTCCTTAATAACGCTGCTCTCAATTTGGCGAAATGAAGCCTCACCGTACCTCTCAAAATACTCGGGTATAGACATCCCTATCACCTTAACTATTTCCTCGTCGGTGTCAACAAAGGTCTTGCCTGTTTTCTCAGCCAACAGCTTGCCAACGGTTGTTTTTCCGCAGCTTGGCATACCTATTAAGGTTATGTTGTTTTTACCGTTTAAAACAGCCTTATATACCTTGTCAAACAGGGAATTATCGACACTCCCCAGGAGAAAATGCTCACTTGCATAAACCGCCTGAGCACCGAGCATATATAGTCCGCCCTCTGCTTTTTTGCCAAGAGCGTGAGCTCTTTGCACCAAATTAGTTCTTATGGGGTTATATACTACGTCAAGCACTCCCTCAAGCATATCAAATTTTTCAAGCTTAAGAGGAATGCCGTCGTTTTGTGGATACATGCCCACAGGTGAGGTATTAAAAATAATCTCACAATCTGTGTGGTATGCATACACCTCCTCGTAGGTAAAGGCGCCCGCCTTCGGCTTGTGAGAAACGTAGATTATTTTCCTCGCCCCCATATCGTTAAGCACGCAAGTAGCAGTCTTTGACGTACCGCCTGTGCCAACAACAAGCACCTTTTTGCCTTTAATTTCAAGTCCTATTCGGTTAATCAAAGCCATAAGCCCCGAATAGTCCGTATTATATCCATAAAGCTTGCCATCCCGATTGACAACCGTGTTAACCGCACCTATTTTAAGCGCAGACGGGTCAACGTAGTCAAGCATAGGTATAACCTTTTCTTTGTAAGGAATTGTAACGTTTATGCCCAAAAAATTCTTGCTTTTTATAAACTCCTCAAGCTTTTGTGGCTCAATTTCCTTAATTTCATATTGATAATCGCCTATTTGGGCGTGTATTTCAGGAGAAAAGCTATGCTTTAAATGCTCTCCTATCACACCGTATTTCATATTATTTTTCAAAACCTCTTAAAAATATATCTGTACCGTAGCGCATCGCTAACATATCGCAAAGTGCGAGGGCACATACGCTATCAACCACAGAGCAGATACGCCTGATTATTGCAGGGTCGTGCCTGCCCTTTATTTCTAATTCCGCGTCTTCATTTGTTACAAAATTAACGGTTTTCTGCGTCATTCCAATGGAAGGAGTGGGCTTAACCGCGCACCTAAACACAATAGGCATACCGTTTGTAATACCACCGTTTATGCCGCCGTTATTATTTGTTACAGTCGCAACTCCATTTTCATTTTTCACAAAGCTATCATTTGCTTGGCTACCGTACATTTTTGCAAATTCAAAGCCCGCACCAAATTCAACGCCCTTTATCCCACCTATGGAAAAGAGAGCGTGGGAAAGCAAGCCCTCAACAGAGTCAAACCAAGGCTCGCCTACCCCTGCAGGCATACCTGTAATGGCGGTTTCAACTACTCCTCCGACACTGTCTCCCTTTGCTCTTGCTTCAACTATTTTCTCTGCCATAGCATCTTGACAGTCGGAAAGCACGCAAAATTCCTTACCCTGTATCTCTAAAATATCATTTTCCGCGTTTTCAAAGCTTCTGTCACAAACACCGCCACACTCTAAAATATGTGTGCCGATATTTATGCCCAGCTTTTTAAGGGCTGAAATTGCAATAGCACCCCCTGCCACCAAGCCTGCGGTTACTCTGCCTGAAAAATGTCCCCCTCCGCGATAGTCCTCGTAACCGTGGTATTTCATATGCGCGGTATAGTCCGCGTGAGATGGGCGAGCCACACCGTAGCTATAATCACCGCTTTTAGTATTTTCATTGGGAATAACTATGGTAATTGGCGTGCCTGTTGTTTTACCGTTAAAAACACCGCTTAATATTTGAAAATTGTCATTTTCCACGCGGGGGGTGTCTGTTTTTCCACTTGGTCTGCGCTTTGAAAGCTGAGCTTTAATAAACTCCAGGTCCACGTCAATTCCGGGGGCAAGTCCGTCTATCACTATGCCAACCGCCTCACCGTGGCTTTCGCCAAAGACAGTTGTGCAAACACTTTGTCCGAATGTGTTTTTCACCTTAATTACCTCCGTTTAAATATCCCTTCAAATCGCTTATCTTAATATCTCGCATTTCAAATGTGCCTATTTTATCAACGCATATTACGGTAATAACATCACCCTTTGCCTTTTTGTCTCTCGATATATAGGAAAGCAAGGTGTCTGCATCCCCTGTTAACACTGTGGGCAAGCTGTACCTTTCAAGCACTGCCTTCAGTCTTGTGCGTACATTTTCACTACACATTGGTAGCATACCGATAGCAACACATTCACCGTGGAGCAGCTCCCCTGAGCTACGGTCACTCTCCACCGCGTGACCGATAGTATGACCGAAATTTAAAACCTTGCGCAAACTCTTTTCCTTCGGGTCGATTTCAACCACGTGCGCCTTGATTTTTAATGATTTTATAATTATTTCATCAATATCATTTTCAAAATCTGTGCTGTTTTCAATAAGCTCAAAAAGCTCGCTGTCACAGGTGCAAGCCATTTTGATAGCCTCGCAAAGACCTGCACTCAACTGTCTTTTATCAAGAGTTTTTAGGGTGTCGGAATCAATAACCACCTTTTTAGGCTGATAAAACGCGCCTATTATATTTTTCACCCCTTCAAAATCTATGGCAACCTTGCCGCCAATGGAGGAATCCACTTGTGAAAGCAAGGTGGTTGGCACGTTGTAAAAATCAATACCACGCATATAGCTTGATGCAACAAAGCCACCGAGGTCACCGCAAACGCCACCGCCTACACAAACAACACAGTCAGTGCGCGTAAATGCTTTTTCAACCATAAATGCAAGTATATTACGGTAATTTTCAAAGGATTTGCTCTCTTCCCCCTGTGTAACGGTATAAATATATCCCTCTCGGCAATAGTTAAGCACCGCTTTGCTATATTCGGTTGGCACACCGCTATCTGTCAAGATAAGCACCTTGCGGTTTAAATTCAGATACGAGCCTATTTTCTTCAAGGCTCCCCTTTCAACTACTATATCGTAGCTTTGCTCACCTAAATTTATAGGCAAAATCATATAAACACCTTCTATTATTCTGAAATATATGTGCCGACAAGCTTTAGCTTATCACAGGTAGCACCTAAAGCCCGCAGCATATCCTGTCCGTTTTGGGAGCTTACGCATCCGTCAGCCTCAACGTAAAAGTAGTAGCTCCACAAAAGCTCCTTCATAGGACGGGAATGAAGATTGCGCATATTAAACCCATACGCGCCTATAATATCAATTGTTTTGGCAAGTGCACCCGCTTCATTCTTAACCGTAAACATCAAAATGAAATGCTGGTTCATTTTTCTGTTTTGGGTTTTAATTTCATTTTGCGCACGGGAAAACGCAACAAATCTTGTAGTATTGGTGCGACTTGCATTAATTCCATTTGCAACAACCTTTAAGCCGAAAAGCTCTGCAGTTTCCTTAGATGCAATAGCAGCAGTGTCCAAAAGCTTGTCCGTCTTTACGTTTTTTGCCGCAACGGCAGTATTCTCGCACACCACTGTTTTAAAGCCCTGCTCCTCGATATATTCCTCGCACTGCGCTAGCGCCTGCGGATGGCTGATAACATATTTTACATCCTTTAATTCAACACCCTCGTTCACCATCAAGCAATGAGTTATAGGTAGATTTACAACCTGATTAACGTACAGTGTGCCGGAAAACATCAAATCCATAACCGTTGACACATCCCCGGCATAGCTGTTTTCAATAGGCAACACACATACGTCACACTCGCCGTTTTCTACCGCCTTATAAGCATTCTCAAAGCTTGGATATGAAACAAGGCTTGCGCTTGGGTACATCTTTTTGGCAGCAATATAGGCATAAGCCCCCTCAACACCGCTATAAGCAACCCTTTGCCCTTCATTTAAGCGAGCTTGATACGAGCGCGAAATACGCATAGTTTCCTTTATAAACTCTGCATAATATTCTCTGTAAACCGTATTTTTAACCAAGGAAATATTGTTAGCAACAACTTCCCTTTCGCGTACCTCGTCAAGAATTGACAAGCCATGCTCTTTTTTGTATTTAGCCACAAGCTCCGCGGCGTACATACGCTTTTCAAAAAGCTCCGCCATTTGACTGTCAACCTCATTTATTATTTTTCTCGCCTGTTCAAGCTCATTCATAATACAATCCTCTTAAAATATTAATTCACTTACATGAATAATTATACTATTTATTATAGCTTTACCATACTAAAAAGTCAATAGAATATCACAATTTTTTCAGCGTTTTTTGTACAAAAATAAGCCCCCGAAGGAGCTTATTTTTTATATTATTCTGCTGTAATGTTCTTATAGAATACAAACTCAGCCGCTGTCGATGAGTAAACTACAATCTGCTCAACAGACTCGAATGAATAGAGGTCAACTATGAACTCTGTTCCTGTAAACTCAAACTTTTCTTCATTTACATAGATTTCAAAGCTGGACTCTTCCGCGCTTGTAATCTTAATCAAACCGCCTACGATCTCAGCAGGAACGTTATCTCCACCGATTGTCTTAGCCTCGTCAGCTTCAAGAGTTTCGGGAGCTTGTGGAGCAACATAGCCCTTCCACATAACATCTACGTTACATGTGCATCCCTCTGTGCTTTCACAGCCTAAGCAAAGTGTACCGCTGCCTGTGTTAACAACTGTTGTTGTATTAATGTATCTCTGTGCGCACTCTGTACAGATGATTTCGTCAAACTCATTAACGTCTACAAATGTGTGAGCGGTTCTGCGTGTGAAGTCTCTGTTTTCAGTTCTACCGCAAGTACCTGCTGAACAGCCATAAACTGTATAACCCTCAGCAGAGCAGGTTGGAGCAACGGTTTCGCCCTCTATATTGTAATCGTGTTCATCTGTTGCAGGAACCGGATTCTTAGTTGCTGTATAATCACAACCTTCTGTGTTACATGTTACTGTTGTATAGCCATCTACGTTACAGGTTGGCTCTGTTACTGTGTCCTTGTAATCATGGTCTGCAAGCTCGCCGTAGGACTGTGAGCATACATCACAAACCTTAAGCACCTGACACGTTGCTGTGCCGCCTGTGTGCAAGCCTGTTGCAGGAGTTTCATCCTTTGTTGCTGTGTAATCGCAACCCTCTACATTACAAGTTACTGTTGTAAAACCGATAGCGCCACAGGTTGGCTCTGTTACTGTATCCTTGTAATCATGGTCTGCAAGCTCGCCGTAGGACTGTGAGCATACATCACAAACCTTAAGCACCTGACA
>JAZSGX010000121.1:0-13327 GCA_045532975.1 Eubacteriales bacterium
AGTACTAGCCGCCGCCAACCTATATCGAACCCGATTTAGAGCGACAAATAAAGTCATATACTGCACTAAAAAACCTTGCTGATTTCTTAATCACCTGCGATTTTTTAATTTGTCTATGCCCTTATTTGTTCGCTCGAAATTTGTGAGGCAATCTGTTAACACATAATAGGCGAGGGGGTTTCAATTGAGAAGGCCGCAGATATATAAAAATATTTCAAGCCTTTATCGGTTGGAAGGCACCGTCTATTATGCGTTACAGACGGGTTCAATATAGGTTGGCGGTGGCTACGTGTACGAGTTCACAGCTTCTGCACTCATTTCACTACCCCCTAAAAGAGGCGTCGCTTAATGCGACAGCCTCTTTTTTGACACCCTGTGTCTGTTATTCGTGTTTTTTGAGCTTACTGATAACAGTTACAAGATATACGATTATTACTGCTATGAAAATCACGGAGATGAAGGAAAGCACCTGTTGAGCGTGTAAGTTCATACCCAAAAATACGTTACCGTTTTTCTGCACAGCATCAACCAAAGGGCTAACCGCCAAGGTGGCAAAAAAGCCTGTAAAGCCTGCGGCTGCATTGACAAGAGCCAATGCGCTTATGCGCTTATCAAAATCAACGTAATCGTAAATCAAATTAATGATTGCGCTATTAATTCCTGCGCATCCGATACAGTACAAGACGTAATAAACAATATACATAACGCTACCGTTTGCAGGAGTTATAAACATAGCCATTCCAAATGCCAAAAGCTCTATGCCAAAGCAAATATAAAGCATTTTGCAGAAGGAAAATTTATCCGCAAACTTACCGATTGGTCGAGAGCAAACAGCACGGGCAGACGAGCCTATTATTATGATAATCGAAGCAAAGCCCGTGTCAAAGCCCAAGTCGTTAACCTGGTATACGCCCATATATGAGGTTGTTATGTAGCTTGCCACATTCCAAAGAACAAAAACGCCGATAACCTTTAAAATCGTTTTGTTCTTGAACAGTGAAAACACTTCCTTGACGTTAAATTTTTTCACTTCCCCGCTTGGCTTTTCCTTGGAAAGCACAAGGGTTAGGGTGTGCAGCCCTGTTAAAAACAGAATCATAACACCGCAAACAATAAAGCCCACACTCATATTGTCGTTTTCCGAAAAGCTATCCATAACCTGACCGAGAGTAAAGGAGAACACCATACCGCCAAGCAAGGACACAATTTCCTTATTAGCTGTAAATCTACCCCTTTTATTCTCATCCACCAGGGACATAAACCAATTGATTTTGGGTGAATTTATGGCATTGTGTAAAATTTGTGCAAGAAGCAACGAGGCTATTAGCAAAACCGTTTGCCAAGCCTTTGAAATCGGCAAAAGCGGTACAAAATACATAACCGAAAAAAGAAGTTGGCTGACAACGTGAAAAACAGTTACCCACCTTTTGACAGGACGCTTGTGCGCCACAAACAAAGCGATTATCTGAAAGCCACAGCCAAGAGAAACAAAGGCGGTCAAAATGCCGGTTATGTTATCGGGAATACCGATATGCTTTGTTATCTCTGCCAAATAAACAGAGCCAACCGCTATGGCAATAAAATATTCAAGCGCCGCCTCAATTATGTACAAAATACGGCTTGATTTATATTCATCAACTAACCTGGTTTCCATTTATATCACCGCCTTTTCAGCATTTCCTTTGTTATTTTACAGACACAGGGTCGCTCAAAGGGAGTTTCGTTTGGTGTGTGATACACAAAATTAAATTCGCCCTCTAAGTCCTCAAATATCATACCGTGACCGCCATTCTTTTCAAAAAGCAGCTTTTCGTCAACAGTCCATTTTCCGTTAATTTTACCGTTAGAGCTTCTGGCAATAGCCTCAACGTAGCCGCCCTCACCGAAGCTCGACCAGAGGCAAATGAGCTCACCGTCAATATTCATCATAAATGGTCCATCTGTCACATAGCAGCCCTCTTCAACGGATTTAACCCAAGGCTGTCCGTCTGTTGCCTTAAACAGTGTAAAAGGCTCAGAAGCAGGCGTTTTCAAATCCCTTGAAAGCTCAATGGCGCAAACCTCACCGTTTTTTATCTGTATCCATTCGTGGCAGAAAACCATATACGGAGTTCCGTTTTCAACATAAAGCGTACCGTCAAGACTTGACCACTCCTTAGGAGTGAGTGCGCCTATGCTATGCTCCTTAAACCTTCCGTTTGGAGTGTCGCACTCCAAAATAGCGGTGCCTCTTTTGTAATCTCTGTCCGTAAAGGTGGCAAGAAGATAGAACTTACCGTTATATTTATGCACCTCGGGTGCCCAAAATTGAAAATCTCCCCAAAAGGCATCAGAATTTTCAAAAATGCTTTTTGGTTCTGACCACTCCACCATATCGTAGCTTTCGTAAACGTCAAAGCCATAGCCATCCTTAATTTCCTGTGTCCATGTATGTACCGCGCGAGTTCCGTAAAGATAATATTTACCACCCTCAACCAAAACAAACGGGTCACGCACGTTGATATCTTCAAATCTCATAGAAGCCTCCGACTTGTGAAATCACCGACATTTTACCACAGGCAAGACAAAAAAACAATAATATTTTAAAAACTATTGAAAATCTCTCTATTTTTTGGTAATATTAATTTACGAGGTACTTTATGATTGGTTTAATTATTACGTTAGCCGTACTTGGCGTTTTTCTGTTTTTTGTAATTTCGGCGTCCTATTTCGCATATAGGTCCGCCTTTTATGCAAAGGGCAGTAAAGCCCACGTTAGCGGCTATTTTGAAAAAAGCGGTAGCCTTATTCCCATTGAGGATGACATCCGCGCCCATACAAACACCCTTTTGGCAGATGAATATGAGGACGTTTTCATTACCGCATACGACGAGGTCAAGCTACACGCAAGATATTATCACGCAAATGACGGTGCGCCGGTTGAGATTTTTATGCATGGATATAAGGGCAATCCCTTCCGTTCAATGAGTGGGCTATACAAAATTGCCAAGGAATCGGGACACAACGTGCTTATTGCCGACCAACGTGGATGCGGCAAAAGCGGTGGTAAGGCGGTCACCTTTGGTATTAAGGAAAGATACGACACACGCTCTTGGGTTGAATACGTTAGCGGTCGCTTTAGCACCGATATATTATTAGTAGGTATTTCCTTAGGCGGTGCCTCTGTGCTTATGGCAAATGACGGTACATTGCCTGGTTGTGTAAAGGGCGTTATTGCGGACTGCCCATTTTCTTCCCCTGTGGGAATTTTGAAAAAGGTATGCCAAGACAGTGGTGTGCCATCCGCATTTTTCCCATTTGTTGTCTTGGGTGCTATACTGTTTGCACATTTTAACCCTTGCAGCAGCCGTGCAGACACTGCGGTAAAAAAAGCAACTGTGCCAATCCTTATTTTGCACGGAGAGGATGACGGCTTTGTGCCAATTTCAATGGCAGAGGACATTTACAAATCCTGTGCTTCTAAAAAATACATATACCGCTTCCCCAAGGCTGACCACGCGGTTTGCTATTTTGTAGATAAGGAAGGGTATAAAAAGGCTGTGACAGGCTTTGTCACAGAGTGCTTAGCCTCACGGGAATCGAACCCGTTTGTCTCGGAGCGATAAATCCGTGAGCCTTTGTCCAACCTTTGCCTTGAAAGTTTTTTAACTGTCTGCGCCAAAGCTCGAAAAAATCATAGGGGTTCCTCAACCCGCTCTTTAGTAGGGTTGGGGGTTCTCGTATACGGATTTATTCGCTCGGAGATGCAAGCAGTTTCAAATGAGAAAATAGGTTGGATTACAAGGCAAAAAAGTGCAGGCAATTAAAGAATTGTCAAGCTTTTTTAACACAGTAAGGCAATCTATTTTCCATTTCAAACCAAACGGGTTCAATTCCCGTGAGGCTAAATAGTCAATAATCGACACTTAGTCGAGAATTTTATACTAAAAGGAGATTTTTACAATGGAATTAAAGGGTTCTAAGACAGAAAAGAATTTAATGGCGGCTTTTTCAGGTGAGAGCGAAGCAAGAAACAAGTACACCTACTATGCTTCTAAGGCTAAGAAGGACGGTTACGTTCAAATCGGCAAGCTTTTTGAGGAAACTGCGGCTAACGAAAAGGAGCACGCAAAGATTTGGTTCAAGCTCTTAAAGGATGGTATCGGTGCTACTGCTGACAACTTGGCTGACGCTGCAGCAGGCGAAAACTATGAGTGGACAGAAATGTACCCAACCTTTGCAAAGGAAGCTCGCGAGGAAGGCTTTGAGCATATTGCCTACCTTTTTGAAGAGGTTGCTAAGATTGAGAAGGAGCACGAGGAAAGATACAGAAAGCTCTTGGCTAACGTAGAGGGCGGTCTTGTTTTCTCTCGCGATGAGGAAATGATTTGGCAATGCTCCAACTGTGGACACATTGTGGTTGGCAAAAAGGCTCCTGAGGTTTGTCCTGTTTGCGCTCACCCACAGTCTTACTTTGAAATAAAGGCTGAAAATTATTAATATAAATTTCATTCTTAAAGGGACAGATTTCTGTCCCTTTTTCGTTGACATAATGGCAGTTTTGTGATAAAATATTTTATTATCAATGCAAGGAGGAAAAGATGAAAGAAAAGAAAAACAGCTTTGGGCTTATAAGAAAATTTTTGCCCTATTATAAAAAATACAAGTGGATTTTGTTCCTTGACCTCCTTTGCGCATCCTTGACCACTGTATGCGAGCTTGTGCTACCTATGATTGTACGCGAGATAACCGGGGTGGCAACGGAATCACCTGAGGGAGTGACGGTCGACCTTGTTTTACGGTGCGGACTTTTATATATTGTGTTGCGAATTATCGACACCTGCGCCAACTTTTATATGGCATCCGTCGGTCATATTATGGGTACGAAAATTGAAACCGATATGCGCCGCGACTTGTTTGGTCACTTACAAAAGCTCTCCTATTCCTACTATGACAACACCAAGGTTGGTACCTTGATGTCCCGCATTACAACCGACCTTTTTGACGTGACTGAGTTTGCCCACCACTGTCCCGAGGAGATTTTTATTTCGGGCATTAAAATAATTTGCTCCTTTATTATTCTTTGTACAATGAACGTGTACCTTACGCTAATTGTATTTGCGTGCATCCCCCTTATTATCTTTACCCTCGTTTTCTTTAGAAAAAGGATGAAGGATGCTTTTACCGAGTCAAGAAAGCACACAGGCGAGTTAAACGCACAAATTGAGGACAGCCTTTTGGGTATACGAGTTGTGAAATCCTTTGCAAATGAAAATTTGGAAAACGAAAAATTTGAAAAGGGCAACAAAAAATTCTTGAACATTAAAAAGCGTGCCTACTACGTTATGGGTGGCTTCCAATCCACCACCCGCTTGTTTGACGGTCTTATGTATATTGTTGTGGTTATTGCCGGCGGTCTTTTCTTGGTTTACGACAAAATTACCGCTGCTGACTACGTTGCATATTTACTTTTTGTAACTACCCTTATCACCTCAATCCGCAAGCTTGTTGAATTTTCCGAGCAGTTCCAACGCGGTATTACAGGTATTGACAGATTCAACGAGATTATGGAAATCGAGCCGGAAATTAAGGATTCAAAAACCGCAACCGATATTGAAAATGTAAAGGGCGAGATTGAATTCAAAAACGTTTCCTTCAGCTATGAGGCGGACAAGAAAATGGTTCTTGCTGACCTTAATTTGCTTGTAAAATCGGGAGAAAGCATTGCCTTGGTTGGTCCTTCGGGCGGTGGAAAAACCACCCTTTGCTCCTTAATTCCGAGATTTTACGAGGCTTCAAAGGGAGAAATAACCATTGACGGGCATAGCATTAAGGACGTTACCTTACGCTCCTTGCGTGAAAACATTGGTGTTGTAGCCCAGGACGTTTACCTGTTTTCGGGTAGTGTGCGTGAAAATATCGCCTACGGTAAGCGTGATGCAACAGACGAGGAAATTATAGAAGCCTCCAAAATGGCAGGCGCACACGAGTTTATAGAGTCCTTGCCAAACGGATACGACACATACGTTGGTGAGCGCGGAGTTAAGCTCTCGGGCGGACAAAAGCAACGTATTTCCATAGCTCGTCTATTCCTTAAAAATCCACCTGTGCTTATTCTTGACGAGGCAACAAGTGCACTGGACAACGAAAGCGAGCGCATAGTACAAAAATCCCTTGAAAGGCTTGCAAAAGGGCGCACAACCTTTACCATTGCCCACCGCTTGACAACTATTAAAAATGCGGACAGAATTTTAGTTTTGACTGAAAACGGAATTGAGGAAAGCGGCAACCACCAAGAGCTTTTATCAAAGGGTGGCATTTACGCGGATTTGTATAAGCTTTATTCCGAGAATTAACATCATCTTTTATATACACAAAAAGCAGACCCTCCCTCGAAGGTCTGCTTTTGTTTTTTAGTTGTTAATTTCCATTGCGGGAGCTTCTTCCTCGGACATGCTTCTCAAATAACCGTAAATTGAGTTATAGGAGGCTGTAACGTACTTGCCGTCGGAGGTTGTACCTGCTAAACAAATATCGTCTGTATCCTGTACGTAGTGGGAGGTATTTGCCAAGCTGCCTGCCTTAGTTCCATCTGTGTGGAACATATATGCGGCAATAATAACGGGAACGCTACCTCTATCTATTATTACAGGATCGCCATTTTCATCGGTTACAACATTGCCATTTGCATCGGTTTGCTCATAGGTCAAGCCCTTTGAGTAGGTCATAACGTAGTCCATTGTAACAATTTCAAGTGTGTCACCTGCTGCCAAATACTGAATACGTACACCCATGGTGCTAATATCATTATGCAAGTCCTTACTTGGGGCATACAATTGGTCAAGCAAGAACACAATACCAAGCTCGCACTCACCGTAAATTGTTTCATAAAGCTTGAGTGCGTCGTGATAAACCTCAAAGCCGTTTGTAAAGGCATTTAAGCCATTATAGGTGCAAATTGAAAAGCCCTTTGCAATTATGATAGGTGAAATTTCAACCTGGGTGTTAAGCATTTGGTTACATACACCGCAAGAGCCCATTGCGTAGCCCTTGTGCGCGATACCGTTAGGATAGGAAACGCTCTTAACTGTTTCAGAGTCGTGGTCAACGGTGTGACCGCCAAGATAAGCCTCGCAGAAGGAAGGATTTGTATCTGCAAAAAAGCTTTCGGTGTTGTCCCAAATCTTGTTAGGCTTATCGCCGTGCTTTATGTCAAGTCCGGCAGCATCCAAAACCGCAAGAGTTGCTGCAACATCAGCCTGGTCTTTTGCACCAACTATAACCGCAACATAGCTTTGCGCATTAACCGCGATGCTGTCCTCGTATATGGTCACAAGAGATTTTGGCAAAATTAAATACTCTGCTTTTTTCATGTCTATTGCGCCGTGGCCTATTACCTTAACATCTGTACCCAAGAAAACGTGAGAGGCTTGAGCGCCTGTAAAGGCATAGTCACCGATAATTTCAACGGAGTTAGACAAAATAATTTCATCAATACTGCCTGCATTACTTTCGTGGAAGCAATATGCGGGAATTTCCTTCAATTCAATACATTTGGAAAGGTTTATTGCCTTAAGGCTACAGCCCTGGAAAGCACCCTCGCCAAGAGAAACCAAGTGGTTGTTGAAGTTAAAGTCTGTCAATTCCTCACAGTCGTGGAAGGCACGATAGCCAACGGATTGAAGCATTTGGTGGTCATGGTTACCTGTCATACCCTCTTCCTCTGTGTGGCGGATACTGTCAAAGGTAGCCAAGCTTGTGCAATGAGCAAATGCAAAGTCCTTAATTCTTAAAACCGTGTTGGAAATGAAAACGTATTCAAGAGTAGTATTTGGAGTTCCAACATAGCCCTGTGGATGGTCTGCCTGCTCCTTACCGTCCTCTTCATACCGTGCTGTATCCTCAGGAGATACAAAAGCATTCGGCAAGGCAAAGGCTAACCTTGGAACTTCTGTAATACCGTAAGGGATTTCAATAGCAACAATGTTGTCAACATTTAACTCAACACCCAAGTGTGCAGACACAGGAGCGAAGTCCCAATTCAAGGTAGAGTCATTTTTCAAAATATAGTAGGTTGGGTAAACAACTGTTTTCCCGTTATATGTAAGCTTTACTCTTGCAACGTCAGTGTTAAGAGTAACTCCATCCTTAGAGAGATACCAACCGTCGTGGTGTAAGCCGCTGCCGTGGTCCTCGTCACCAAAGATGTGGTTTTGCGGAATGGTAGTTATTGGTGCTGCCATTGTGCCAAAGTCATACTCTGCTGCGCTTACTGAAATTACAAAAAGCGTCAATGTAAATGCAAGGCAAATAACTAACAATAGTGTTTTCTTCATTTCAAGTCCTCCTTTAGGTATATTTTATCTATGCAAATAATATTTCTTATTTGACAGATTATATTATAAATACTTTAAGAAAGAAAGTCAATATTTATTTCTGCGCACTAAAAATATTGTAGGTTTAAACAAAAAAGGGAGACAAGCGCCCCCTTGTTTTGTTGATTTTAACTGCGATTTTTTTAAATAATTTTTAACAAACCGTTGCGCAATTTTCATTTCACAAATTGTTAATATTTACAACGTTATTTTGAGCAATCAATCACTGCTTTTGCTTTAAAGCAATCAGCGCTAATTTTTGCGCCCTGGAAAGCTGCTTGATTTCATACTCTCTTTTTTGCGCCTCCACACTTGTTGCAAATTCCTCAAAGTACACAAGTGTGACGGGCAGGCGTGAGCGTGTGTATTTTGCCCCCTTGCCCTCGTTGTGCGTTTTAATTCGCTTTTCAAGGTCATTTGTCCAACCGCAATAAAGGGTATCATCGGAGCATTTCAAAATGTATGTGTAGTTCATTTTTCACCTATCATATTTATATCTGTACAAATGTAAATAATTTCACTTATTTGTTTCAACGACATTTTCAACAGTTCAAAAAAGTCCACAAGCCCTTATGCTACAAGGGTTTACGGCGTTTTTAAACGAAAAGCCTTCTCCAGCGGAGAAGGTGTCTGCGAAGCTGACGGATGAGGAGAGCATTTTTCATCTCTGCTTAATTTTCTCCTCATCCACCAAGCAAGCTTGGTCCCCCTTCCCCGCTGGGGAAGGCAAATTAATTATTCGTTTTCCTGTGGAATGATGGCAATACCAAGCTCTTCCAAGTCAGCAGGGTTTGCAAAGGATGGGCACTTAGACATAATCTCGGATGCGTTTTGCGCCTTAGGGAAGGCGATAACGTCACGGATATCCTCGTGGCCGAGAAGCAAGGTAACAAGTCTGTCAAGACCGAATGCAAGACCACCGTGAGGCGGTACACCGTACTTGAACGCTTCCAAGAGGAAGCCGAATTTTTCCTGTGCGTCCTCGGGAGAAATGCCAAGAACGGAGAACATATGCTCCTGCATCTCAGTTGTGTTAATTCTAATAGAACCACCGCCAAGCTCTGTACCGTTCAATACAATATCGTATGCTCTTGCTCTTACTCTACCAGGGTCAGAGTCTATAAGCTCATAGTCCTCAGCCATAGGAGCTGTGAATGGGTGGTGCATTGCGTAAAATCTGCCATCCTCCTCACTGTACTCAAAGAGTGGGAACTCAGTTACCCACAAGAACTTAAAGTCAAATGGGTCAAGCAAGCCAAGCTTCTTTGCGCACTCACATCTTAATGCGCCAAGAGTATCAAACACAACCTTATTCTTATCAGCAACAACCAAAATAAGGTCACCGTCCTCTAAGCCAAGACGCTCCATAATTGCATTATTTTCGCTCTCGGACAAGAATTTAGCAAAGGATGATGAAACCTCACCGTTTGCTTTCTTTAACCAAGCAAGACCCTTTGCGTGGTAGTGCTTAGCCTTTTCTGTCAATGCGTCAATCTCCTTACGGGAGAACTTGCCACCACCCTTAACGTTGATAGCACGAACAGAGCCACCATTTTGAACAGCGCCACTGAACACCTTGAACTCACTGTTTTCAACAATGTCGGAAATATTGTTAAGCTCAAAGCCGAAACGGATGTCAGGCTTGTCCGAGCCGTATCTTTCCATAGCTTCGTGCCAAGTCATACGAAGGAATGGGGTTTTTAGCTCCTTGCCCATAAAGTTTTTGAAAACGTAAGCCATAAAGCCCTCGTTGATAGCCATAATCTCGTCCTCGGTTGTGAAGGAGATTTCCATATCTATCTGAGTAAACTCAGGCTGACGGTCAGCGCGCAGGTCCTCATCACGGAAGCATCTTGCAATCTGTATGTATCTGTCAAAGCCGGAGTACATAAGAAGCTGCTTATAAATTTGTGGGGACTGTGGAAGGGCATAGAAGTTACCCTTGTGAACACGGCTTGGCACAAGATAGTCACGTGCGCCTTCCGGTGTTGGTCTTATCAGGTTTGGTGTTTCAATATCAATAAAGCCGTTTTCGTTAAAGTAGTTTCTTGTAAGATTTGTAATTTTAGAACGGGCGATGATGTTGTTCTGCATAGAAGGACGGCGAAGGTCCAAATATCTATGCTTCATTCTAAGCTCTGCCTTAACGTCGCCATTATCATTAATTTCAAAGGGTGGAGTTTGAGCCTTGTTCAAAATCTTGAAGCCGTCAACAACAATTTCAATATCTCCCGTTGGGATATTCTTATTTATTGTAGCTCTTTCACGAACAACACCCTTTGCGCAAAGCACAAACTCTGCACGAACGCCAAATGCCTTGTCAAAAATTTCACGCTCTGTATTTTCGTCAAAGGCGAGCTGAACAATACCACTTCTGTCACGAAGGTCAATAAAGATAAGTGAGCCTAAATCTCTTTGCTTTTGCGCCCAACCAAGAACGCAAACACGCTCTCCAACGTTAGCCTTTGTAAGCGTACCGCAATAGTGGGTACGGCTGTCATTCTTTTCAAAAATTTCCATATTTACTCCTTACAGATAATAGATACAACATTATCTATTTCAATTTCCTCTTGCGTACTGTTTGTCATATCCTTGAGCTGAGCCTTGCCACATTCAAGCTCACTGTCGCCAATAATCAAGGTATAGCGTGCGCCGATTTTGTCTGCATACTTCATTTGCGCCTTTAGACTCCTTGCGCTAATATCACACTCCGCATAATAACCGCGAGCGCGAAGGTCAGAAACAATCTTCAAAGCCTTTGCACGGGCAGGCGTACCCATAGGTGCGATATACAAAACAGGCTTGTTTTCTTCAATTTCTGCAACGCCACTTTCCTGCATTGCAAGAATAATACGGGTAAGACCCATACCAAAGCCAATGCCAGGCAAGGATGGACCGCCAAGCTGCTCCATAAGTCCGTCATAGCGTCCACCACCACAAACTGTACTCTGTGCGCCAATGCCCTTGCAGATAAACTCGAATACTGTCTTTGTGTAGTAGTCAAGGCCACGAACAATTCTTGTATCAACGGAATACTTAATGCCCTGTGCGTCAAGGTATGCTTTCAAATCCGCAAAGTGATTGTCGCACTCCTCACACAAATAGTCAACGGTACAGGGAGCATCCTTGGCAATCTCGGAGCAAATAGGGCTCTTACAGTCAAGAACGCGAAGTGGGTTGGTCTTTAATCTTTCGCGACAAGTGTCGCAAAGCTTGTCCTCGTGGGATTTAAAATATTCAACCAATGCCTCACGATACTTGGGTCTGCAATTAGGACAGCCAATAGAGTTAATGTGAAGCTCCACATTTTCAATACCAAGCTCACGGATAAGAGTGTCAGCCAAGGAAATTACAGTTGCATCTGCGCTTGCGTCCTTTGTGCCAAACATTTCCGTGCCAAATTGGAAAAACTCACGGCTTCTGCCAGCCTGTGGCTTTTCGTATCTGAAGCAGTTGATGATATAGAAGTAGCGAAGAGGCATAACGTCCGACGCTTTTCCGTTTTCGATAATGGCGCGAACACAGGATGCAGTACCCTCAGGACGGAGAGCAAAAACCCTATCCTCCCTGTCGGTAAAGGTGTACATTTCCTTTTGTACAACGTCTGTCACCTCACCAACGCCACGCTTGAAAAGTGCAAGCTCCTCAAAGGTAGGGGTGCGGATTTCACCAAAGCCGAAGCGTGACGCAACGTCCCTGGCTGTATTTTCAATTTTCTGCCATAGGCGAGCCTCGGACGGAAAAATATCCATAGTGCCTCTTGGCTTTTGTATTTTAACTGCCATAATATACCTCGCAAAATATAAATGATTGCATAATATAGTATTGAATATTATAACAACATTTAACTTGTATGTCAATAACATAAAACAAAAAAGTCGGCATAAAGCCGACAGTTTCGCTATTTTTCTTACTCAGCGTCTTCAGATACTATATCGTCCGCAAACACTGCTGTTGCAAGACCGTCAAAGTAAGCCTTGATAACAGCGCCCTCAAGCTCAGCTCTGAACTCGGAGTTGATTGGGTGAACAATGTCCCTAAATGTACCGTCAGGATTTCTTCTGCTTGGCATAACGATAAAGAACTTGTCCTTTGCATTAATTACCTTAACGTCATGTACTGCCAAAGCGCCATCAAAGGTAACGGATGCCACCGCCTTCATTGGTCCTTCCTTAAAAAACTTTCTGATTTTGATATCTGTAACTACCATTTTCCGTCCTCCTCAGTGAACGATTTAAAAAATTTACACCGCTATTATAACAAACATTCGTGAAAATTTCAAGTAGTATTTGAAATGTTTAAGTGAAAATTCACTATTTTTTAACAAAAAACTCACCAAATTTGTGCAAAAAGGAGTATTTTTGATATGGCACTGTGCAACACAAGTCTTACCATTAACGAAATTAATGATATTTTCCTCCATAGCGAAAAAATATTTTTCATAGGGATTGGAGGTGTTAGCATGAGCGCATTGGCGGAATTTTGCGCCACCCTCGGCAAGGAGATTTACGGGTACGATAAAATGAGAAACGAGAGGTGCGCCCGCCTTGAAAAAATCGGACGGATAAAATATTCGTCAACCCCCGACAACGTAAAGGGGATGGATTTGGTGATTTTCACAAACGCCATTGACTCAAAAAATTACGAATACAAGCAGGCAAAGCGCAAGGGTATCCCCTTGGTTTCCCGCGCTAATTTCCTCGGCTACCTGATTTCCCTACACAAAAAAGCTATTGGTGTGTGCGGTATGCACGGCAAAAGCACCGTCACCGCCATGATTGGGCATATACTTTATACCGCCGAGGAAAACCCAACGGTTTTTTGCGGTGCGGAAATCTTGAATTTCAACTCGAATTTTAAATTTGGTGGCAGGACGTGTTGCGTTTTTGAAGCTTGTGAATACCAAAATTCATTTTTATCACTCCCCACAACCGATGCGGTAGTTTTGAATATCGACTATGACCACCCTGACT
>JAZSGX010000027.1:0-10178 GCA_045532975.1 Eubacteriales bacterium
GTCCTTAGTGATATACTTGTAAAGTAATTTGGTTTACACCTACTTGGAGGTATGTTATGTTTGAGAAAAATCTCAATATTTCATTGTTGTTAGATTTTTACGGCGACATACTTACGGAGCGCCAAAGTGAAATGCTCAATATGTATTATAACGAGGATTGCTCACTTTCCGAAATTGCTGAAAATTTTTCTATTTCCCGTCAAGGCGTACGCAGTGTTCTAAAAAAAGGTGAAAATTTTTTAGTTGATATGGAAAACAAATTACAGTTAGCTTCGCGGTTTATAAAAATGCGTGATAAATCTTCTGAGATTGCGTCTGAATTAGAAAATATTAATAATAATATAAATAATGGCGAGATTTCTTCAAAAATTCATTCTTTAATCGTACAAATTAAGGAAATGGCTAATTATTAAAGGAGGTATCTAATGGCATTTCAGAGCTTAACTGAAAAACTTGCTAACGCTTTTAAACGCTTTAGAAGCAAGGGAAAGCTTACCGCTGCCGATGTTAAAGAAGGCATGCGTGAAATTAAGCTTGCGCTTTTAGAGGCTGACGTTAGCTTTAAGGTTGTTAAGGATTTTATAAAAAATGTAACAGACCGTGCTATCGGTTCTGAGGTTTTGGAAAGCTTAATGCCTGGTCAACAGGTTGTTAAGATTGTTAATGAAGAATTAATTAATTTAATGGGTAAAACCCAAGCAAAGCTTGAAATTTCCTCGTGCCCACCAACAGTTATAATGATGTCCGGTTTACAGGGTGCAGGTAAAACCACACATGCCGGTAAGCTTGCGGGTATGTACAAAAAGCAAGGAAAAAATCCTTTGCTTGTAGCTTGTGATATTTACCGTCCTGCGGCTATTAAACAGCTTCAAATAGTTGGTGAAAAGCTTAGTATTCCTGTTTATGCTGAGGAAAAGTCCAAAAATCCTGTATCTATTGCGAAAAACGCATTAGAATTTGCTAAAAAGAATGGCCACGATATGGTATTTATTGATACTGCGGGTCGTTTACACATTGATGAAGTTCTTATGAAGGAGCTTCAAGATATCAAAAAAGCAACTGAACCAACAGAAATACTTTTGGTTATAGATGCTATGCTTGGTCAGGATGCTGTCAACGTTGCTCAAACGTTTAATGAGATGCTCGAGATAACGGGCGTTATCTTAACTAAGCTTGACGGTGACACCCGTGGCGGTGCTGCTCTTTCCGTTCGTTACGTTACAGGAAAGCCAATTAAGTTTATTGGTACTGGTGAGAAAATGGACGCTATTGAGCCATTCTATCCAGACAGAATGGCATCAAGAATTCTTGGTATGGGTGATGTGCTCTCTCTCATAGAAAAAGCTGAGGAAGCCTTTGACAAGAAGCAGGCAGAAGCTCTTGAGAAAAAGATGAGAGAAAACACCTTTACTCTGACTGACTATCTTGAACAAATGGCTCAGTTAAAGAAAATGGGCTCACTTGAAAGCGTTCTTGCTATGGTTCCCGGTATGAGTGGCAAGGATATTCAAATTGATGAAAATATGCTTATGCACACTGAGGCAATTATCCTGTCTATGACACCAAAGGAACGCGAAAATCCGGATATTTTAACATCTTCTCGTAAAAAGCGTATTGCGGCAGGTAGTGGCACATCTGTTGAAGATATAAATAAGCTTTTGAAGCAATTTGAACAAATGAGAAAAATGATGAAACAAATGACATCTGGCAAATTCCGTGGATTTGGCGGTTTATTTGGTAAAAAGATGAAAATGCCGTTCTAATGGCTTTTTATAAAAAATTAATATTTAATTTATTGGAGGAAAAACAAAATGGCAGTAAAAATGAGACTTAGAAGAATGGGCGCTAAAAAGGCTCCTTTCTACCGTGTGGTTGTTGCTGATGAAAGATCACCAAGAGATGGTAAGTTTATCGATGAAATCGGTTACTACAACCCACTCACAAACCCTGCAGAGGTAAAGATTGACGCAGAAAAGGCTGAAAAGTGGTTGAACAACGGCGCACAGCCAACAGAAACTGTTAAATCTCTTCTTAAGAAAAGCGGCATCGTAAAATAATCTATACAGAAAGGTGATTATTTACGAATAATCAAGGTGTGAAAATGATTGATCTCAGCACAGTTCTTAGTAACATTGCTAAGTCAATTGTAGACCATCCTGAAGGAGTTTCTGTAACAGAACACGAAGAAGGTAATGAAATACTTTTGACATTGAGTGTTGCCGAAGAAGATATGGGCATGATTATCGGTAAGCGTGGCAAGATTGCCAAGGCTATCCGCACTGTAATGAAGAATGTTGCAAAAGTTGATAACAAAAGGGTTACAGTAGAAATTAAATAAAAATAGGGCCTTTCGCCCTATTTTTTTATGCTTATTCTTTTCTGCTATTGACTTTTACTAAATAAATGATATAATTTAATTAGTATAATTATGAGGAGAAATAACATGCTTACACCAATTAAATTAAACCCTGAATTTAAAGAAATTATATGGGGCGGAAACAGATTAAAAACCGAATACAATAAAAAATCTGACCTTAACAACATTGCAGAAAGCTGGGAGCTTACAGTGCGTCCGGATGGAATGAATACCATAATTGGCGGTGAATTTGACGGATGTACGATGGAACAGTACATTGCTAAGATGGGTGATGAGGTTATTTCTTGCCAAAAGCAGGACTTTTTCCCTCTTTTAATTAAGTTTATTGATGCTTGCGATAATTTGTCGGTACAGGTTCATCCTGATGATGAATATGGCTTAAAAAATGCAAACAGTCTTGGCAAAACGGAAATGTGGTACATAATAGATGCAGAACCTGGCGCACAGCTTGTTTATGGCTTGAAGCAAGGCGTTACAAATGAGATGTTTGCAAAAGCCATAGAGGAAAATCGTGTTGAGGAAATGCTAAACTATGTGCCTGTAAAAAAGGGAGATGTATTCTTTATTCCAGCAGGATTAGTGCACGCTATCGGCGCCGGAATTTTATTGGCAGAAATTCAGCAGAATTCAAATATCACATATCGAGTTTATGATTATAATCGTGTTGGCAAGGACGGTAAACCAAGAGAGCTTCACGTAAATGATGCTTTAAATGTTATAGTTAATAGAACCGAGGAAGAAATCGATGCTATTCGATACTCTAAAGGTAAATCTATCAGCTCTAATCTTGCAAACTGTGACTATTTCAACGTTTGTATGTATGATGTTAAATCTGCCATGTTCTTTAACGTTGATAAAAAGAGCTTTAACTCTCTTCTCTGCTTAGACGGCGAGGGAACACTGTTTTGTGACGGCAAAACCTATGATATAAAGAAGGGTGACAGCTATTTTATTCCTGCTGCCATTGGCGGCTACGTTGTTAACGGCAATGTACAGGTGATAGTTTCAAAAATCAATAACTAAAAAATGGTGGCTTTGCCACCATTTTTAATTTAATCACAGTTTTCCCAGTTATGGTAAACCTCAGTAACGTCATCATTGTCTTCGAGATGCTCAATCAAGAGACTCATATACTTAATATCGTCATCAGAAGTTAATGTAACGTAGTTAGAAGGTATTTTATCATGTTCACTGGATGCACACTTAAAGCCTGCCGCTTCAATAGCTTCAGTAACTGCCTCAAGGTCAGCATCCTCCGTGTAAATAACGTATGCGTCCTCGTCAGAAATGAAGTCGGCTGCACCAGCCTCTAAGGAAGCCTCCATTAAAGCATCCTCGTCATAGCCCTCTTCCTTAGAAATCATAATAACACCCTTGTCCTCAAACAAGTAACCAACGCAACCTGTTGTACCAAGATTTCCCTTGTATTTGCTGAAATAAGAACGTATTTCAGGTGTTGTACGGTTGGTGTTATCTGTTGCTGCAGTAACAATTACAGCAACTCCACCGGGACCGTAGCCCTCATATCTCATTTCTTCAAGTGCTGCTGAATCAGCAGAGCTTGCCTTCTTAATTGTTCTTTCGATATTATCGTTTGGAACGTTATTAGCCTTTGCCTTTGCGATTAATTGCGCAAGCTTGGAGTTAGTAGATGGGTCAGGACCGCCTGCTTTTACCGCGATAGCCATTTCCTTACCGATTTTTGTGAAGATTTTTGCCTTTTGAGCATCAGTCTTCTCTTTTTTGTGCATTATATTTTTCCATTTGCTATGTCCTGACATAAATACCTCTTAATTAAATTTTTTCTGTTTTTTTCATGCAAATAAGACCGAAGGCTGTGCCTAAAACAGTCTTTGTAGCATCAGTGAGTCTTATACGAGTATTTCTTACCGCTTCGTCCTCTGCTGTGACGATTTGGCAATTATGATAGAATTTATTAAATGCTGAGCAAACATCAATTATATATCTTGTTATAACTGATGGCTCGTATTCTTTAATAGCGTTATTAACTGCTTCGTTAAACTTAGAAAGAACCTTTAATAGCTCTGATTCTTCATTTGTGGTTACAACAGGCATAGTACTCTTAAAATCAATATCACTTGATTTTTCTAAAATACCGCAGGTACGCGCGTAGGTATATTGAGCATACGGTCCTGTGTTACCCTCAAAACTCAAAGCATCCTTCATTATGAAGTTAATGTCCTTAATTCTGTTATTATATAGGTAGTAGAACACAACGGAACCAACGCCAACCGCTTCGCTTACCTCTTCTTTGTTTGGTAAGTTAGGATTTTTTTCATTAATTATCTCGCTAACCTTTTCAATAGCAGTTGCGAACAAATCCTTCAAAAGAATTACGTTACCTGTTCTTGTCGCAAGCTTTTCACCGTTAATACTTACTGTGCCGTAAGGAACGTGTACAAGCTTATCGTACCAGTCGTAACCCATCATTTCAACAACCTTGAACCACTGTGCAAAGTGTAGAGACTGACCTGCAGAGGTAACATAAATACATTTATCAAAATTGTATTCATTTTTACGGTAAACCGCAGCAGCAATATCTCTTGTAGGATACAAGGTTGAGCCATCCTTTTTCAAAATAAGGCATGGTGGCATATTATATTCGGACAAATCAACGATAGAAGCACCGTCGTCAATCTTTAAAAGTCCGCTGTTTCTAAGCTTTTCAACCTGAGCAGGCATTTTATCTGTATAGAAGCTCTCTCCCTTGTAGCTATCAAATTCAATACCTAATTGCTTATAGGTTTTCTGGTATTCCTTCAAGCTTATTTCAACAAACCATTTCCAAAGCTCTGTGTTTGTTGCATCATTATGCTCAAGCTTTGCAAACTCGTCGCGAGCCTTTTGGTTCAGGGTTTCGTCAAGCTCTGCTTCGTTATGGAATTTAACGTAAAGAGACACAAGCTCATCTACTCCGCCCTTTTCAACTGCTTCACGGCTACCCCACAAATTGTAAGCAACAATAAGCTTACCAAACTGTGTACCCCAGTCACCAAGATAGTTAATACCTACACACTCATATCCTACAAATTCGTGTAGCATTTTAAGCGAGTGACCTATTACGGTAGTACCTAAGTGACCGATATGGAATGGCTTTGCAACGTTAGGCGATGAGTAGTCAAAAACAGCAACCTTACCCTTGCCAGCATTGTCAGAGCCGTATTTTTCGCCCTTTTCCTCAATTTGAAATAGGACGTTTTTAATAAGATATTCGTTAGAAACAAATATATTCAAATAACCGTTGACTGCTTCAACCTTAGAAACAACCTCAGATTTAAAGCTTTCTGAGATTTCTTTTGCAATAATCGGTGGAGCCTTCCTTAACGCTCTGCTTAATTTAAAGCAAGGAAATGCAATATCGCCAAGACTTGAATCTGGGGGATATTCAAACATTGACATAACATCTTCTTTTGTTAAGGTGATATTTTCAGATAGCTCCTTAATGCAATTGAGCAAGTCAATAGCAACTGTATTTTTAAAATTATACATTGTATATTCCTTTATTATAATTGTGATTCGGTGTGCTTGTCGTGTAAAGCGCGGATTTTTTGAACAGGATTCAAAAGTTCGCTAATAGATGCGTCCTTATTAATAGTGTCTATAATAAAGGACACATATTTGCTCATATTAACATCGCAATACCATTCTCTTGAGAGAATTTCTTTTGTGTGGTATGTGAGGTTTGTTGCAAAAATCTTGTCAAAAATACCCTCTTCATAAGCCTTGTCGAACTTATCAAGACCGTTGCAGAAAAGTGCAAAGGTAGCAAAAACAAATACTCTCTTTGCTCCTCTTTCCTTAAGCTGAAGGGCAACGTCAATCATAGAGTCACCGGAAGAAATCATATCGTCAACAACAATAACGTCCTTGCCGGATAAGTCCTTACCTAAATACTCGTGAGCTTCTATAGGATTCTTACCGTCAACAATTACTGAGTAATTACGTCTCTTATAGAACATACCAAGCTCAATACCGAGAACGGAAGCTATGTACATAGAACGACCGATAGCGCCCTCATCAGGAGAAACAACCATAATATTATCTTTATCAAGTACAACGTCAGGTACATTTCTAACAAGAGACTTAAGCATTTGATAAGTTGGTCTTACGCTGTCAAAGCCTTTTAGTGGAATAGCATTTTGTACGCGAGGGTCGTGAGCATCAAATGTGATTATATTGGAAACACCCATAGCAGTAAGCTCCTGCAAAGCAAGAGCGCAGTCCAAGGATTCACGGGCTGAACGCTTGTGCTGTCTGCCTTCATAAAGCATAGGCATAATAACACTGATTCTTCTTGTTTTGCCGCCTGTTGCTGCAATAACTCTCTTCAAATCCTGAAAATGGTCATCTGGGCTCATTGGAACCTGCATACCGTACATCTTATAGGTAACACCGTAATTGAAGCAATCGGAAATAATGTAAAGGTCTAAGCCTCTCATAGATTCATTAATAAGTGCCTTTGCTTCTCCTGAGCCAAATCTTGGGCATTGAGCGCTAGCGATAAATGACTCCTCTGTGCCTCTGATTTGCTTCAAATAATTGTCAACCTGTGCTGTGAATTCCTCACAGCCTCTCATACCAATTACCTTTAATTCACCATTTAAATTCATTTTTGTACCCCCACTATAATATGTCAATTATTTTGTAACAGTAATTTTAGCAATAACATTTGATTTATCTGGATCAATGCCCTTTGCTAATACTAATTTAAGTGCTATTAGCTGTACAGCAATAGCGAATATAAACGGAATTGTAAATTCACTTCCTGTGTCTTTTATATTAATTCCTATTGCTCCGTCAGTTAACTCAGCCTTGTCAGAAATAACAACAGAGTTTGCCCCAACTGTTTTAAGCTTTTCTATCATTTTTACTGAGTCGTTTTCCATGACGCCACTTTGAGCCAACACAATTGCTAAATCGTTATTATGTAGCTGAGCAACTGGACCGTGATAAAAGTCAGAAATCGGATATCCTTTTACCTTCATCTTGTTTGTTTCAAGAATTTTAAGAGCTCCTTCAAGTGCGATTGCATATGAAAGACCTCTGCCAAGCACAACTCCCTCTTTGTAATCAAGAAGACCGACAACTATTCTTTCGATTTGACTTGGTAAGTAATCAAGTGCATCCTCAACCTGCATTGGCGCATTTTCTAACGCGCTTGTTAAATCTTCGTTTTGGCTCCATTCGGCACATAAAAGAGCTAACAGATACATTTGTGATGTAAAAGTCTTTGTAGCAGCTATGCTCTTTTCCTCACCCGCGTTACAGAAAAGGTGATATTTTGCTGTGGTTGCAATCAAGGAGCTTTCATAGTTCGTTATAGCAAGGGTTGGTGCTCCTTGCTTGTTTGCGCTTTCCAAAACAGCGTTAACATCCTCCGCTCTACCCGACTGTGATACACCTATAACCAGGGTGTTATTAAACTTAATTTCAGCACCATACTGCGTAACAACAGATGGCGTACCAAGAGTGCAAGGAATACCCATAGTAATTCCAAATAAATACTGTGCGTAAATACAGGCGTGGTCTGAAGTACCTCTTGCAGCAAAGTAAATATTGCTAATGTTCTTTTCCTTAAGCTCCTTCACAAGAGCTGAAAGTACAGAGCTGTTTTTTTCTTTAAGTGAAGCAAGCACCTCAGGTTGCTCCCTAATTTCCTTTTCGAGATTAATCATATAGGTCCTCGCTTATCTCTTAGACAAAACTTCTTTTTCGTATTCCTTAACTTCCTTCATCCAATCAAATCCGGTTGGAACACCACACTCTTGACAGTACTTTTGCCATACTGCTGTAAATGGATATGATTTTAAAGTTTCAAGCAAGCCCAAACGAGATGTATAATCCATTTCAAGCTCATATTTCTTAAGAAGCTCTGTTGGCTCAAGTAAGGCATAAAGGAGAGCCTTTTCAAGATTTCTTGCACCAATCGTCCAAGCGGCAACTCTATTAATGCTTGCATCGAAGAAGTCAAGACCGATAAATATTCTGTCCATCTCACCGCTTCTTACAATTTCCTGTGCAATAGCCTTAAGCTCGTCATCAAAAATTACAACGTGGTCACTATCCCATCTAACAGGACGTGAAACGTGTAAAAGTAAGCCAGGAGTGAACTGAAGGGCTGTGCTGATTTTATCGGAAATAACCTCAGTCGGATGGAAATGTCCTGCATCAAGCGTCAAGCATTGACCCTTCTTAGCACAATAGCCAAGATAAAAGTCGTTTGAGCCGATTGTACAGCTTTCAGCACCGATACCGAACACCTTACCCTCAAGAGCCGCAACGTTGTATTTTGGGTCAACCTCAACCGCGAAAATTTGGTCAAGTGAGTCCTCAAGTCTCTTTCTGTATCCGTTTCTATCAACAGGTATATCTTTAAATCCGTCTGGAATCCAGTAGTTACTAGCACATACCTCGCCCATTTCCTTACCTATGTATTCAGCAATCTTTCTTGTAGCGATTACGTGGTCAATCCAAAACTTACGGATTTTTTCGTTATGGTGGCTAAGAGTAAAGCCATCCTCTGAATATGGGTGCGAGAAGCATGTTGGGTCAAGGTTAATGCCGTAGCCCTTTTCCTTAGCCCATTTAATCCAAACATCGTAATGCTCCGGCTTAATTTGGTCTCTTGGAACAGCCACACCCTTATTATCTAAGTATATTGCGTGTAGGCAAATCTTTTTTCTACCCGGTATTAATGATGCAGCTTTATCAAAGTCGGCTTGAAGCTCTTCGATATTGCGAGCCGCGCCCGGGTAGTTACCCGTTGTTTGAATACCACCGGTCAAAGGACCCTTGCTTTCAAAGCCGCGAACGTCGTCACCTTGCCAACATTGAATGGAAATAGGAATGTTTTTAAGCTTTTCGATAGCGGCATCTGTATCAATACCAAGCTCCGCATAAGCCTTTTTAGCTAATTCGTACATTTCGTTAACCATATTACACCTCTTTACAAATATTCAAATATCTTTGGTATGCTTCATCCCAAGCGTCGCTGTGGTTTGCTTCGTAAACCTTAACGTCAAAGGAATCTCTGATTATTTCTCTTGCCTCGGCAATATCCTTGATTTCACCAGCGGAAATGGTCTGCATTACGATGTTACCGATAGCGGTAGCTTCAACAGGACCTGCATAAACAGTTCTGTTAGACGCATCTGCCGCCCATTGACAAAGTATTTTTTCTTTCGTACCGCCACCAACAATGTTAATGGAGTTGTACTTCTTGCCTGTCATATTTTCGATGCTTTCAATCGTGTGACGATAGCAAAGTACAAGGCTTTCAAATATACAACGTACGATTTCGCCAACGGTTTCAGGCACCTTTTGTCCTGTTTTCTTGCAGAACTCTCTTATTCTGCCTGGCATATCGCCTGCTGGTGAGAACAATGTATCATTTGGGTCAATAAAGCAAGCAAATGGCTTAGCCTGTAAAGCAAGCTCTGTAAGCTCATCAAAGGAATAAACTGTTCCTTCTCTCTTCCACTGTCTTCTTGACTCCTGAATAAGCCAAAGGCCCATAATATTTTTCATTATATTGATTTTGCCGAAAACACCACCCTCATTTGTAAAGCTGTATTTTCTGGAAATTTCATTAATAACAGGAACATCAGACTCGATACCCATAAGTGACCATGTACCGCTGGAAATAAAGAGAAAATCATCGTTCTCAGCAGGTACAGAAAGAATAGCGCTGGAAGTATCGTGAGAAGCAACATTAACCACTTTTGTGTTTTTAGCTCCTGTTTCAGAAGCAGTTTCAGGAGAAAGCTCTCCCAAAACATTA
>JAZSGX010000006.1:0-18968 GCA_045532975.1 Eubacteriales bacterium
TGAATTGCAATGTTTACTTTGCTGACCCATATTGTGCTTGGCAGAAAGGTACAAATGAAAATCTTAATGGATTGCTAAGAGAGTTTTATCCAAAAGGAAGAAACCTTTCAAGAGTTAGTCCTGCTACATTAAAAAAGAATCCGGCGTTGATCAACGCCAGACCCAAAAAAGTTATTGGTTATCTTAAACCTATTGATTTGTTTGAACTTTTTGTTAATTCCTGTTGCACTTAGCTTGACAATTTATCAAAACAAAAATGACTAAAACGGCTCCATAATCACGGGTGTTCGTTTTAGTCATATCTGGTCGAGATGACAGGATTCGAACCTGCGGCATCATGGTCCCAAACCATGCGCGCTACCAACTGCGCTACATCTCGATAGCAAATATTAAATTTAAACAAGCAGTTGTCCGCGGCGCTTCCTGTTGTAACTAAGACTCTGTCGTCGCAAAATGCTTTTGCTCGCCAATCGTTAAGTTACTGCCACTCCTTATTCCTCGCTGCTTCACCCACAGGGTGCGCTCGGAAACGTCCCCAACTGCGCTACATCTCGATAGCAACATTATGCAGGCTTTCTTGATTGCCATACTATTATAGCAAAAGGTTATCGGTTTGTCAATAGTAAATTTTGCATTTTTGAAAATATTTTTCTTTTTTTAAAAACCGCCAAAATAAACGCGAAATTTCACGTTTACTTTGTCGGTTTTTGTTTAATAGTTATATTTTTTGCGCTTTGCTATAATAAATGCTACGGTGACAACAACAGCCAAGGCTTCCGCAACGACAATGGAAAACCAAATACCGTCAATTCCCTTGCCGCCTGCACCTTCAAAAATGATAGGCAATAAAATGACTGCGGCAGTTTGAAATACAAGCGTACGCAAAAATGATATGATGGCGGACACAGGTCCGTTATTAAGAGCGGTGAAGAAGGATGAGCCGAAAATGGCAAAGCCCGAGAACAAAAACGAGAAGGAATATAGCAAAAATGCGTCCTTTGTCAGGTTGAAAAGGGACTCGTTATAGCCTACAAAAATATAGGACATAGGCGTTGCCAGGGCTATGGATAGGCACACCATTGTAACCGAGGAAATTCCCACAATGACGATGCTTTTCTTCAAAATCCCCTTTAACTCGGCTGAATTTTCTGCACCGTAGTGATAGCCGATAATAGGCGCACAGCCAATACTGTATCCTATAAATGCAGAAATGAAAATAAAGTTGACGTACAGCAAAACACCATAAGCCGCAACACCGGGTTCACCTGCGTATTTAAGTAGCTGGTAATTGTAAAGAACACCAACAAGAGACATAGAAATATTGGTCATTAGCTCGCTTGAGCCGTTAGTACAGGTCTTGACAAGAGCGCCAAAATCCATTTTTGTTTTGCCGATACGGAGCAGACTTGTATTCTTTCGCAAGAAATAAACAAAAGGACAAATAAAGCCTACAAATTGGCTCGTAATAGTAGCTATTGCTGCACCCTCAAGTCCCCATCCAAATGCGCCGACAAACAAAGCATCGAGCACAATGTTTGTAACTCCTGCCGCAACGGTGAAAATTAGACTAAGCTGAGGCTTTTCCGCAGTTATCATAAAGCTTTGGAATTCCATTTGGAGCATAAAGAACGGTAGTCCCATAGCGATAATCCAACCGTAGTCTATACAGCTTTCAAGCATAGCACCCTCAGCGCCCAAAAGAGAGGCGATGGGTCGGAGCAATACGATACCTAAGATAGCAATCAAAACACCTAAACCAAAGGAAACGTAAACGAACAAGGAAAAAAGGCTGTTTGCCTTTTCGCGCTTGCCCTCGCCCAAGGTTTTTGCTACAAGGGCGCTACCGCCTGCGCCAAACATAAAGCCGAATGCACCAAGTATCATTAAAAACGGCATAATAAAGTTAATAGCCGTAAATGCGGTTTCTCCCGCAAAGTTGGAAACGAAAAATCCGTCAATTACACCGTAAATTGACGAAAATATCATCATACCGATAGATGGCAGAGTAAAGCGCAATAGCTTTTTATAGGTAAAATGGTCACTTAATTGGATTTTCATTTCTTGTCACCAAAATAAACCTCTACAAGCTTAGAAACAACAGGAGTGAGTTCTTTAATTTGCCAGCCTGTTGTGTTGATGGTCAAGTGATAATTTGAGCATTCTCCCCACTTGGTTTCAGAAATAAGCGCTCTTGTGCCTGCGCGAGTTTTGTCAATTTGCTTCATATGCTTTTCAATTTCTTTTCGCGTGGGCTTTTCGCCTATCAAAGCTTTGTCAATACAACGCTGAATTTTACTTTCCAAATCGGCGCAAACAAAGATATTTAACGGGTTGTAATCCTTCAATAAAAGATCGGCGTTTCTGCCAACAATAATAAAATTACGTCCCTTCTTTGCAATTTTGTCAATTACCTTTTTCTCCTCAACTAAAAGCTCACTCTTGCCTGTGCTTGCAAAAGCAAATGAAAAGCTTTTTGCAAAGTGCAAGGGGATAGCCTTACATCCGTTTGAAAGGGCGCTTTCGACGTAATCCTCGTCAAGACACCTGTTCTTTGCAATTTCAGTAATGATTTCCTTGTCATAGTAATCAAAGCCTAAAATATCAGCCATTCTTTTGGCAAGCTCACGTCCACCGCTTGAAAACTGACGGCTCACAGTAATAATTCTCATAAAAAGCTCCTTGTTTTTTACACAATCCTTAAAAGTATACATTATTTAGTGAGCAATGTCAAGTCATTTTTGTTGACAAAACTATAGAATTGTGATATATTAAATAAAAAGGAGGATAGTCAAATGATAATTGCTATTGATATCGGAAATACAAATATACACGTGGGCATCTTTGAAAAAAAGAAGCTATTATCCTCGTTTTTGATAGGAACTGATTCAAATCGCTCGGGCGATGAATATGCGGTGGTTTTGGGCTCTCTTGTTTCGGCACAGGGCTTTTCTGTCGAACAGCTTGAAGGAGCTATAATAGGCTCTGTCTGTCCAAACGTAACACCCAAAATTCATTTGGCGGTAAAAAAGCTGACAGGCATTAATTCGGTAGTGGTAGGACCGGGTATAAAAACGGGCTATCCTATTAAAATCGACAACCCGTCGGAGCTTGGTGCAGATATTGTGGCAAATACAGCAGGCGCCCTTGACGAAACAGGCAAGGCGACAATTGTAATTGATTTTGGCACAGCCACTACAATCTCCGCTATTGATAAAAGTAAGGCGTTTGCAGGCTGCTACATTATGCCCGGCATACAAATGAGCTTGGACTCACTAAATAGCACAGGACTTTTGCCAACTGTTATAGCAGACGAAAAGTTCCCTGTTCTTGCAAAAAACAGTGCAGATTCTATGAAATCGGGCGTTATTTTCGGTCAAATGATGGCGGTTGAGGGCTTTGTGGAAAGCTATATCAAGGAGCTTGATTTATCTCCAAGCGTGCCTGTTATAATCACAGGTGGCTTTGCACCTATGCTTTTGCCGTACTTTAGAATTAAAATTAAGCACGTGGAAAGCCTTACCCTAAAGGGCTTGAACGTGATATATCTGGCAAACTCCAAAAAGCTCAATTAATTCTTATAAATCGGATTGATACCTAACTCAGGATTGATACCGTACATAAAAAAGAATTTTTGAAATAAATATTTTTCGCCGTACTCGAAAAAGGTCGAGATGGCAGAGAAGGAGGCCTTAAATGGCAAGAAGAAAAACAAATCAATCAGCGTTGAAGATGGCACAGTTAGGCATTTTGTTTGCATTGGTAATTGTGCTTCAATCAATCGCAAGCTTTGGCGTAATTAATATTTGTCTTTGCTTAATTCCAATAACCTTGGGAGCTATGCTTTTCGGTTGGAAAAGCGGCTTAGCCCTTGGCACAACCTTTGGTGTTGTGGCACTGTTTTGGGGTATTGTGGGTAAGGATATATTTACCCTTTACCTTTTCCAAGCAAATCCCTTTATGACTATTGTTATTTGCATAGTCAAGGGCGCGGCGTGTGGCGTTGTGCCTGCACTTCTTTACAGATGGCTAAGCGGTATAAACAAGCTTGGCAACCAAAGAGGATTGATTGCATCAATCTTTGCATCAATTTCCGCACCTGTTGCAAACACGGGACTTTTCGCTCTCGGTTGCGTTATCATAATGGACGACGTTACAAGCGTAGCTGGTGAGCTTGGACTTGTGGCTGAAAACTTCGTTACCCTCTTGTTCGTAGGCTTAATAAGCTTCAATTTCTTTATTGAGCTTGGTATTAATGCGATATTTTCTCCCGCGCTTAATAAGCTAACTGTGATTATTGAAAAGCAGTTTGGCTTTAACTCAAAAAAACACGTTACAAAAGCGCCAAATGTCAACGAGAGTGAAGATATAACAGAATGACTTTAAGACCGCCAAAAAATTTGGCGGTTTATTTATTGCAGGACTTTCGAGTACATCATATAATTTTTACGCTCAAATGTAAAGCATTGTTTTTCACCACAAACAAAAAATAATATGAAGTGATAAAAAATGACAAAAAGCGAATTGACAAAAAGCAAAGTGGGTGCTATAATATGTGCGTTTATTACTTTTATACACTGAAATAACACCAATATATGGGAGGCGCAATATAGATGTCCACATTTATGACGGAGAAGGAGAGCGAGCTTAGTAAAAGGCTTATATACCTTTATCCGCTATTTATCAGCCTTTTATTCCTTGTAGCAACTCCGATTGCAGTTGTTTATACCAAGGAATGGGATTTTTTTGATAATCTGATTAGAATTTTAACCTCACCAAGCAAGCTTGTTACCGATTATTTTGCTCTTGGCGGTTTGGGCAGTACACTGTTCAATGCGGCAATTTGCGGATTGTGTACCAATCTTATCGTGTATTTGAGCCGCGCACAGGCTCACGCCACTATTCTTGCGGGATATATGCTTGTGGTTGCGCATTGCTTTTATGGCTTGAACTTTCTTAATATGTGGCCGCCATTTATTGGTATGCTCCTTTTCTGCGTTGTTAAAAAGAAGAAAATCGGAGATAATATTCATATAGCGTTCTTCTCAACTGCCTTGGCTCCTTTTGTGAGTGAATTATGCTTTAGATATACTTTGGATGAGTATAGCCTCTCTGTTGTTAACGTGAATTGGTTGGGCGTGGTTCTTTCCTTGGTGTGTGGACTTGCTATCGGATTTATTATTCCTGCGCTTCTGCCCGGAACATCGGCTATGCACCACGGTTACAGCCTATACAAGGCGGGACTTGCTATCGGTATTTTGGGTATATTCCTTAACGCCCTTATGTATAGTACCCTTGGCATAGAGGAGCCTGAAGATTTGGTAATTGTTAACGAAAGCTATTATTCCCTTCCTTACGGATATCTTGGGTTTATGAACATCTTCTTCATAATTCTGTTTTCGGTTACATTTATCGTTGGCTTCATATTCAATAAAAAAAGCCTTCGCGGTTATCGTGAGCTGTTAAAATGTACAGGCCACGGAACTGATTTTACCGATAAATTCGGAATGCCGACTTGTATGATAAATATAGCAACATACGGGTTTGCGATACTTATATATTTGAATTTGATTTTTGTGCTTCCTTCCATAATACCATCTTTGCCCGAAGGCGTTGGCTTTACTGGAGCAACTGCGGGAATTGTTTTTGCTGCGATTACATTTGCAGCTGACGGTCAGCATATAAAAAATGTTTTTCCCATTGCGGTAGGCTATGTTGTGCTATTCCTATTTATGGTTTTCATTTGTGCAGTTTTTCAGTATGATATTCCGTGGACGTTGTCCACACAATCCTATATCAACGGGTTGGCGTTTGCAACGGGTCTTTGTCCGATTGCAGGAAAGTACGGCTTCCGTTATGGCGTTTTGGCAGGCTTTATGAGTGCAGTTATTTGTGCTGTGACAGCAGAGATGCACGGTGGGTTTGTTCTTTACAACGGCGGCTTCAACGCAGGTCTTACAGCTCT
The DNA here is from genome assembly GCA_045532975.1 of Eubacteriales bacterium. Classification (GTDB taxonomy): domain Bacteria; phylum Bacillota; class Clostridia; order Oscillospirales; family CAG-272; genus RGIG2000. The sequence goes on from JAZSGX010000006.1 coordinate 5,963, forward strand.
TGTTCTTATCCCTGTCCTTGATTTCTACAATGTTAAGCCTATCAGAGAGTCTGATGAGTGATGATATAAATTTTGACAATGTCATAAAATGCAATAATGAAAAATACTAAAGCGGAGGAATAATGAAATATACAACCGTATTATTCGATTTAGACGGAACTCTTGTGGATTCAGGAATAGGGGTTACAAATTCCGTTGCCTATGCTATGAAAAAATTTGGTATAACTCCACCGCCAAGACATGAGCTGTTTAAATTTATCGGTCCGCCCCTTGTACAGTCGTTTAAGGAGTTTTGTGGCTTTGATGATGAAAAAACAACCCTTGCCATAAAATACTACCGCGAATATTATAGTGAAAAGGGTATTTTGGAATGTACTATGTACGATGGCGTTTTGGAGCTTTTGGAAAGCCTAAAGCAAAAGGGCTACAAAATAGCATTAGCCACCTCAAAGCCTGAAATTTACGCCACGCGTGTAGTGGAAAATAAGGGGATTATGCCTTATCTTGACTATCTTGGTGCAGCAACAACCGACGAAAAAACGAGAGCCACTAAGGAAGCGGTTATCGAATATACCCTGTCTATGTGCGATGAAAAGGACAGGCAAAAAATCTTAATGGTAGGAGACCGGCATTTTGATATAAACGGAGCAAAAGCTTACGGTCTTGATTCTGTTGGAGTTACCTTTGGCTACGGTGACATACAGGAGCTTTTGGAGGCAGGAGCTAACTATATAGTTGACAGTATGCAAGAGCTTGACTCTTTACTTTAATACAAAGAAGGCATCCCCGAAGGATGCCTTCTTTGTATTAATAATTCGCAATGCAAGTAGGAGTTATGGTGAACTTCAAAGCAACCTCGCTTACCTCACCCTTGTCGTTTTCCCTCTCTACAATTAACGTTCCCGTGTCACCTACACGAGCTTGCAATAAGTAGTCAATTACATGGAACTGTCTTGTTACGTCAAGCTTTTCAAGACCGTCAAGCTGAATTGATTTGATAACGTCATTGGCTTGGATGTTCTTGCCGAAAAGATTTGTGGATGTTGCCTCGACAACATATATAGTCTCAACTATGCTTATTTTGCCTGTTTCGGGGTCGAAAACAGAAACGGAATTAGAGGTTGAAACCGTAATGCCCAAAAGTGCGCGCTTAACTGAATTGTTGGTTTTGCCAAAGCAGTTATCAATAATGTTATCCGCAACGTTGATAGCTAAGGTTGATGGGATGGCATAGCCAATACCCTCAACACCGCTGACAATTATTTTTGCGTTTACAATACCGATTAGCTGACCCTTATCGTTGAAAAGACCGCCACCGCTGTTACCCTTGTTAACAGAGGCATCAGTTCTCATAACTCTGAAGGTTACCTTTGTTTTTTCGTCAGCCGCAGTCATTTCAATGTTTTCCGAGTCAACACTAATAACGCCGCTTGTAGCGGAAATACCCTCGCCACGCGCGTTACCAACAGCAATAGCCACATCACCGATGCTTACGCCGTTTGAGCTTGCAACGTCAACACAAACAGCGCTTGATGATTTGATTATATCGTTATTTTCAATAAAAAGAATAGCAATGTCATAGTTAAGTGAGCCACCGATATAGGTAGCTTCAATAAAGCCTTCCTGATATTCGTTTCCATACAGCATAGCGTAAATTTCTTTACTTATGCCACTTGTGGAATCGAAAACAACGTGGTAGTTTGTGATGATAAAGTATCCGTCTGCTTCTTTATTGTACTTGTAAATAACGCCGGAACCGGAGGATGCATATTCACCTTGAGCATCCTCATAATAAGCAACAATGCTAACAGCGCTTCTTGCTGCCTTTGAAGTAGCAAGGCTTACGTTTGCACCCTTGTCGCTCTCAATGATGGTACTACCATCCTTACCGTCCTCGCCGTCAACACCGTCTTTGCCGTCCTCGCCGTCTTCACCGTCTATTCCGTCTTTACCGTCAGAGCCATCGATGCCATCCTTACCGTCCTTACCGACAACAACGCCTAAATTATCCTTTTCGCCGTTGGTGTATGTGATAATAAGCTCGCCCTTGTCATTTATATATGTGTCCGAGATACCCTTGTATGCAGGGGAATAGCAGCTTCCTAAAATTAAAGTCATGACAAGGAGCAAGGAAACAACCATTATGCTAAAAACAATTTTTTTATTTCTCAAAATTTAGCCTCCTATTTTGTATTTTAACAAGGATATTGTATCACGAATAAAGGAAATAATCAAGTAAAATCGTATGAAAAAATGGTGAAAACTATTGACTTGACTTTTTCCTTGTGATATCATTACCTTATAATAAATCATATACATTTCCGAGGTAATATTTATGGAAATCAAATTTACAAAAACTCAATGTCCCAAAACAATGCCAAAAGAGGATGAGCTTGGCTTTGGTAAATTTTTTACTGACCATATGTTCATAATGGACTATGATTGCGAAATTGGATGGCACAATGCAAGGATAGTGCCTTTTGCAAATATTTCTTTGCATCCTGCTTCTACGGTTTTGCACTACGGTGCGGAAATTTTTGAGGGTCTTAAGGCATACCGTACTGAGAGTGGCGAAATCCGCTTGTTCAGACCAATGGAGAATATTAAGAGAATGAACCGCTCCGCCAACCGTATGTGCTTGCCTGAAATTGATGAAAATGACTTTTTGCAGGCACTTACCGAATTTGTTGAGGTTGAAAAGGACTTTGTTCCACATTCCTTCGGCACATCCCTGTACCTTCGTCCTTACCTTTTCGGTAATGATGAAAGCTTGGGCGTACATACAGTAAAAAAGGCTAATTTTATCATAATCGCATCCCCAAGCGGAAGCTACTATAAGGAAGGCATCAACCCTGTTAAGATTATGATTGAAAGCGAGGATGTTCGCGCAGTTAAGGGTGGCACAGGTGAGGCTAAGTGCGGCGGTAACTACGCGGCATCTAACAGAGCGGGCGAGAGGGCAAGCCAAAAGGGCTATTCTCAGGTTTTGTGGCTTGACGGTGTACATAGAAGGTATATCGAAGAGGTTGGCGCTATGAATGTAATGTTCAAGATTAACGGTGAGATTATCACCCCTGCCTTGAACGGTTCTATTTTGCCGGGTATTACAAGAAAATCCTGTATCGAGGTTTTAAAGGATATGGGCTACAAGGTTTCTGAGCGTCTTTTGTCTGTTGACGAGGTTGTTGAGGCTCTTGAAAACGGTACTCTTGAGGAAGCTTGGGGTACAGGCACAGCCGCTGTTGTTTCTCCTATTGGCAGATTCTGCTATAAGGACAAGGAGTACGACGTAAACGGCGGAAAAATCGGTGAAGTTGCAAAGAAGCTTTACGACACCTTAACAGGCATCCAATGGGGCAAGGTTGAGGACAAGTACGGTTGGATTTATAAAATATAATTTTCGGGAGTATGAATGAAAAAAACTAAAATTGTAAGTATTGTTTGCGTTGGCATTGCTCTTATTTTGGAAATTTTACCATTTAGCGTAATTATGAAGGGGAGCAATAGCTTTTACCAAGAAGCAACGTTTCATTCCTATTTTGACTTAACTGTGTTTGAAAATGGCAATATCGGTCCGTTTTTCTGCGGAGCTTTAACATCTATACTGTTTTGTATGATGCTTGCAGCCTTTTTCTTCAAACCGAACAAAGCATATGTTTTTTCAGTATGTGCGGTTACATTTGTTACAGTGATTTTGTCATTGTTACCTACGTTTTTTGAAGCATATTCAATCTTCGGCGTGATTATAACAGTTTGCCTATCCGTTGCAACAGAGCTAAACATTATGCGATATTTAAACGAAATCAAATAAAAAATGTGAGCGATTTTTTTCGCTCACATTTTTTATTTGATTTCAACTATCTTGGCAAGTGGCACGGAGTAGATTAGCACTCGACTTATTGGACGCTCGAACATCATTTCCATAGCCTCCATCCTTGAGGGAGGGGGACCGCAACGCAGAAGCAAACAAGACAGCTAAACAATAGAAGCGGTGGAAGGAGTCGGCTTGCTAAACAATCTCAACTGTTTTGGCAAGGGGGACGGAATAGATTAGCACTCGACTTATTGGACGCTCGAACATCATTTCGCAAGCGCGCTTGTAGTAAGTTAACTGGGTTTTATGCTTTCTTGTAAGCTCGCTTTCGTAGTTTTCCTCTGTCACCTTGTCTGTCTTGTAATCAACGAGAATAAGCTCCCCGTTTTCATTTTCGTAAATACAGTCGGTAACGCCCTGTACAAGCACAGTTTCGTCGGTTATGGCGTCATCGTCGGAAAATTCCTTAGCAGGGAGCATTATGTTAAATCTAAACTCTCGTATGATGTCCTTTGCGCGTAAAAATTCATCCATCATTTCCGAGGAAATAAATTTTTCAATATGCTCCTTGTTAATGATTTCACCGTCGTGCTTAGAAATAAAAGAGTTGTCTAACAATCGTTTTAGCTCACACTCTAAGCCGTTTTCCTTTAAATTTGCAAAATCGCAAAATTGTAAAAATACGTGGGTGGCTGTGCCTCGGTCTGCGCCCGTTATATATTCTTCTTTGTCAAGAGCAAACTTAGGCAAGGATTCAATAGTGTAATTTTTGTGATATTCTTGGTTGTCCTCGTCATCCAAAACACCCGGGTGCAATGTAGATATGCTTAGCTTTGACGGTATTTTGCTTAACTGACTGTGTGGATAAACTGTGTCAAAGCGCTTTTGTAAAATATCTTTGATTTCGTCAACCTCACCCCTTGTTTCCGTGGTAATTACAGTATCTTCCGGGCTGTGTTCGTATATCTTGTTTTCAGCAGAATAGTCAACCTCTAAAAAGTCAAGTGGGAAAGGACACGCGCCCATAATTAAGCTGACGTGATTATTATGTGAGTATAGCATATAGTCGTCAGTTATACCATAAAGCGCCTTAGCCTTTTTTAACTTGTCTCCAAGAGCGGCAACGGAAGCGGTTAAATAAAGCTTACTTCGCGCCCTTGTCATAGCAACATACAAAAGACGCATAGCCTCCTCACGCTCCTCATCCTCAGTTGCTAAATCAATGCACTTACGCACAAGATTATCATACTTTACAATACCTCCGTCGCGACTGACGTAGCCACAAATTCCCAAGCTTCTGTTAAATAAAATGGATGGCTTATTGGTACTGCTGAAATATCCCTTTTCCAAATCACAAAGGAAGCATACTTCATATTCAAGTCCCTTAGACTTGTGCATAGAGAGTAGCTTAACACTGTTATCCGGGTCTTGACTGACAGTTTGGGTGATTGTACCCTTAGCGCTTATGCTGTCAACATGACGCAAAAAGCTATAAAGACCTTTGTAAGAGCCGTTTTCGTAGCTCCTTGCCATATTGTATAGCTTAATTACGTCCTGACGTTCTTCTTTATTGCAAGAGGAAACAAATCCTGTCTCGCTCATAATAAAGGAAACCGCCTCGCAAGCACTCATTTTTCGTGTCGAGACCTGGAAAGAAGAAAGTGTATTTAAAAAAACGTCAATTTTTTCACGCAATGCTTTATTCCCACCGTAGTTGTTAAGAGCAGAGAAAAGGCTGTATTCCGAAGGGGAAGCGCGCCTTATTTTTACAAGCTCCTCTAAGCTGAAACCAAAAATGTGGGAGTGCAAAGCACCCGCTAAATAAACGTCCTTGGAGGGGTTATCGATAGCATTTAAAATAGAAAGAAACAGGAGTATGTGTGGCTTTTCAAAAAAGCTTATTTCCTGCACAAACTCGTGCTTGATGCCGTATTTGTTCAAAGCATCAATATACTTGTCCACCTTGCCCTTGTACTTTTTGAGCAGTATGGCAATATGCTTGGGCTGTATCTTTTCACCGTTTGGCAAATAACCGCTATCAAGCAAGCGCTTGATTTCCTGAGCAACAAATTCCGCCTGTGGCTCAATTTCCTTTAAAAACGAGTCCTTGGAAATTGCAGAGCTGTCAATAATATGTAGCTCGGCATTTTGCGGATTGAATACGTCACCGTGTTTTTTAGAAGGCTTTAGTCTATCTCCCTCAGGTACATAAGTAAAGCCGTGGCTATTTAAAAACATATAGTCGGAAACACGATTGGTCAAATCTATAACGCTTGGATCACATCTGAAATTGTCAGACATAAATATGGTGCGTCCTTGTCCTTGGGCTCTTGACTTTTCGTCGGAGATGAAGGTATCTCTGTAATTTGAAAATAGCTTTGGCTCGGCGGAGCGGAATCCATATATGCTTTGCTTGATATCACCAACCATAAAGCGGTTGTTTTTTGAAATGGCTTTAAATAACTTGTCCTGAATCGGGTTTACATCCTGGTATTGGTCAATAAAAATATCGTCATATTGCATACTTATTTCCCTGGCAATACTTGAAACGTCACCGTTTTCCTCATAAAGCAGAGCAAGGGTTAGCTTTTCTAAATCGTCGAAATCGCAAAGAGCATATTTACGCTTTTTCTCGGCATATTTTTTCTCATAGGCAGAGAGCACCTTGTAAATCGCCAAGCAAATTTTTTCGTTTTGCTCAAAGGTTGATTTTATAGCGGAAGCGGTGGAATAAAAATATTCATCCTTTAAATTGTTTAATTCCGTGTGCGCGCCCGTTCTTACTAAATCAACATAGTCCTTGTCAAAGGTGGGGATTGCGCCTCTTTTGCCGCCGGAGGCAGCCTTTGGCTCATAGCTGTTCAAAATTCTTTTGATTTCATCGTAAGTTGGGTGATTTAACTCAAGGGAAAGAGCGGAATAAACCCGTTCAAGCTCACAGAGATTATTAACGTATTTTTTATTGCTTTCGTCGGAGCAAGCCTCGGCATACAAATCACTGAGCAACGGCAGGTAGTGGTTAACCATGCGTGATACGTATTTTGTTAAGACCTTGCCGTGGTCAGTCTGTAAAAAATCCAACCCTGTGTCTTGTTTTTTCAAAAGAATGCTTATCCCTTCAGTGCAAGCGGAAAGCTTCTTGGTGTACAAATCCAAAAGGGAAGAAGAAAGCTCAGCGTCGTCTGTATATGAGGAATAGCAGTCAACAACCAACAAAAAGTCAGGGTCAACCGTGTCTAACTCATAAAACTCGTCAATAACCTCATTCATAGCTTCAATTCTCAACAGGGATAACTCACGCTCCTCACCGATACGCACGTCGCTGTCAAGATTGAATTTATCAAGATGGGGGCGTATGCACTTGAAGCAAAAGCTGTGAATTGTTGAAATATCTGCGCTTGTAACCTTAATAAATTGGTCACACAAATGGCTGTTTTTAGGGTCGTCCTTTAATTTTTCAGAAAGCTTTTTGGCAATCCTTGCCTTTAATTCGTTTGCCGCATCTGTTGTAAAGGTTACAACAAGCATACGGGAAATGTCCATAGGCTCGCGTTGTTTTCCGTTTTCCTCTTTTACTTCTGAAATATTTTCTACAATGCGGTCTGTCAAGGTGGCGGTTTTTCCGCTGCCCGCACCTGCAGAGAGCAAAAGGTCTGACCCTGTGTGCGCCATTGCACTTTCTTGCTCTGGCGTTGGCTTGAATTCAAGCTTAACATCTGTCACGGAAGATGTGTTATGTTTAATTAAATCTTGCACTCTTAACCCTCCTTCTGCATACTGCACCGTTTTTACAATAATCGCAAGGGGTCTCACCTTCAAGAGGCTTTGCTGATGCATCACCGCTCAGCATATCGAGACCAATCCTTTTTATATTCGCTTTAACAAGCTCAAATACCTCGCTAAAATCCTCAAAGGGAGATAGTGAACCGTCCTTTAGGTTAAACGTACTATCGGCACTTTTAAGTACCGGGTTGTCAACCTCCATGCCCGAGCGCATAATTTTACCCTTGGTAGCTTTAATTTCATTCTCAATAGCTTCGTTGGAATTTAAGTCAACCTCGTACTTTTCATCAGTCTTGTTAATCTTGTAGGTTAAATAAACAATGCCGGCAGGGGATATTTCTTCAGCCTGCTTCATAAGAGCTTTTTTAAAATCGCACTCCTTCATCTCGCACAAAGCTAAGAGATAAATCAGCATTTGCATATCGAGTCCCTTTTCAAGCTTGCGAGCATCAAAGGTGTGAGTGCCTGTTTTGTAGTCAATAATCTTGACGTATGCCTTACCGTCAGCTCTGTATACATCTATTCTGTCTGCAAAGCCTGTCATGACTATTGAGCAGTTTTCCCCTATTTGGAATTCTGTAGGCAAAGGGGCATCCTTACCGTCACCGTTTATAGTAAGCTCAAGGTATTCATTTTCAAAATTGCCCGCGTTGATTTCCTCAAGCAGTGCGCTTACAAAGACACAAACCGTGCTTTTTAACCTTCCGAAAAAGTGCTTCATTTTATTGGAAAATGCGTGGTTGCCGCACACCTTAGCAGTATATTCGTCGGTTAGCCTTGTTACAATGTCCCAAATCTCTTGCGTTGTATACGCTTGCTTTTTGTCTCTGTTCAAAATGAGAAAATGCTCAAAAATTGCATGGACAAGGTCACCTATATCGTTGTGAGCAAAGGTAACCCTTTCGCTGTCTCTCAGCTTTAAAATGTAAGAGCAATAATAATCAAAATGGCAGCGCGCAAAGGATTCAAGACGCGATTTGGAAAGATATAGAGTATTGCCGAAAATTTCCTTTGCGTCATTTTCGCTTATTGTATCATTTTCGTTTTTGAAATTTACGATGTTATTGTCAATGTCGCAAAGCTCACCGATGGCTATTTTTAATTCACCTACGGTAGAACCGAATAGCTCCTTTGCCATATCCTTTGTGTAGATTTTATCTATGGTCTCAGCAGACGAAAAATCGACCGGCTTTACGTTTGACAAGAGCTTTTGCACGCGGTTAAAACCAACAGACTCTTGCTTCAAGCTTCCGCTTATATCCTTTTTAAGCGCTGTGATAGTTGCGGTATGAGAAGCCACCGCAATGCTGTTTTTGAAAAACAAAAGCTCGTCATCCCGTCTTTCTTTGGTTTTTGCTGAAAGAAAAGCATCGTTACTATCGGTGAAAGAGCTGGGTGTCAGATTGATGTTTACGGTTTCAAGGGCTACCTTGTCACTGTCACTAAAGAAGGAATCGTCATTTACAATCGCAGGGAAAACACCCTCATTTGCGCCTAAAACAAACACGTGTCGTATGTTTTTTGCTCTCACCAAGGACGCGTCGGCAATAATTACATTGTCCTCTCCTGTTGGGATTGTGCCGATTTTGGTGTCCATCATAGCGTAATTCAAAAGGGTTAAAAATGTATTTGGATCCGCTTTATAATCACCGCAAATCTCAACGACAGAATCAAGAGCGTCAATAAGCGCGCCCCATACCTGAGAAAGCTCCTGCGCCTCGTCACTTTCGGCATTTTTAATTTCGTCAAGCAGCTTTTTGCGTACCCTGTGCGCTTCTAAAAATTCAAACACTGCAACTGCACAATCCTTAATTGATAGCCCTAATGAAAAGGGCTTTTCCAAAATGGATAACATACTAAGAATGATTTTTCGCACTTCTTGTATTTTGTCAAGCTCCTCCATTTGAGAGATGGTTGGGTTTTTAACAAATCCGTCGGGATTAGCGTACCAAAAGTCGTCATTTTTGAATTTTTTGCCGTAGATGTTCCACTTGTAAATATAGCTCTCAAATGCGTGAAGGTCATAGTCGCTAATGTCTAAGTAGCCGCATTTTGCGTAGGTTATAATGTCCTCACTCCTCATTCCGCCAAGAGCACTTAGTGCGGAAACAACCATTTTAATAACGGGCTTTGAGCTGAGCTTTGAAGGAATGGAAAAGTAGTAAGGAATTTCATATTTATCAAGACAAAAATCCAAAATCCCTTGATACGTGGATGAATTTCTGGCAATTATGGCAATGTCACCATATTTTTCTCCCTTTGAAGCAAGCTCTTTGATTCTTGTGCAAACGTACTCACATTCTGCAAATTCGTCATCGGCAGTTGCCAATGTGATGTCACCTGTCGGAGCAATCGAGGAAGCACTGAAATTCCAAAGTTTGTCGCAAACGTATTTTAATTCCTCGCTTTTGTGCTTGTAGTCCGTGTCAAAGGAAAGGATTTCAAAATCCTTATTTTGCTTTTGGCAAAGTCTTAGTATCTTGTTTTTCGTGCTGACAATTTTTTTGTATTGTAATGTGTTTTCGTCAGCATCAACAGGACAGTCAAGGGCAAACGTTACGTTGTCCGCAGTTCCGATAATTCTTGAAATAACGTCAAGCTGACTTTTTGTAAAACCGTAAAAAGAGTCAATATATACGTTGCAGCCCTTGAAAAAGCCACACTCCCCCAGCTTTTTTTCAAGAAAGAGTAAATCGTCGTATGGGTCGTCATATTTTTCAAGGAGCAATTTATCATAACAGGACCAAACTGTCAGAATATCCTGCACCTTAGCGCGCAAAAGCTCTGTTTCTGCCGAAGCACTTTGCTCAAGCTCAGTAAGAGCTTTGTTCAAAAGAGGAACGGTAACACTGTAGGATTTTAATTCTCCAATAGCCTGTAAAAACATACCAATATAACTTTTTTCACGTCCTACGGGGATTTTGTTATAGTGCTTCAAAAGTCCGCGCACCTCACAAATTGTGCGGTACATAATAAGGCTTTGGGCGCTTTTTGTCACATAGTTATACTTTAGTCCGCCTGTTTTTCTGAAAACGGAGTTGGCAAGTCTTGTCAAATTCGTTGCCTCAGTGTATAGCTGTGCAGAGGGTGGCAGCGCAATTGTTAGCTGCCTTTCAGAAACAAGAGTCTGCTGCTCAGGCACTATAAGAAAAGAGCGGGTTTTGTTCTCAAAATCCTTTTTTATATTTTCTATGATCTCTGTGCTTTTACCGTGACCGTAAGCTCCAAGATATAAAGTTATCATTCAGCATTCTCCTTTTTCTCAAAATAGTTCAAATTTCTTTCGACTACACTCTTGCCACGCCAAGAAAATGGACGGGACAAGAATTCTTCATCACTCATTCCGTTTAACATTTCTTTTGTCAGCTCGGTTATAACGTTTGCCTTAAAATATTCAATTTGTGAAAATTCCGCATTTTTTGTATAAGGGCATACGTTTTGGCATACGTCACATCCCCATACCGTGTTGTTGTCGAGCATCATTGCAATTTCACTGCCTGTCAGCTCGCCTTTTTTCTGTGTTACGGCAGATAAGCAAAGAGCTTTTGGGTTGAAATCGCACACGTCCTCGCGCCTTTTTATACATTTTGACGGACAAGCCTTGGCACAAGCACCGCAGTGTAAGCACTCTGTAACGCCTTCGTCAAGAGCGTATTCCATGCCTAATTCCTCGGGAGATAAATCGGTTATAATTTCTGCCAAAAAAACAAATGATGAGTATTTTTCATTAATCAAAAGCCCATGGTCTCCAATAAAGCCCAAGCCGGAGATACAAGCGGCGTGTACCTCGTCAATGGGTGAATGGTCAGAAAACAGCTTGATTTTGGCATTTGGGTATTTTTGGCGGGCATATCTGTCCAATTTGTCTCCCAAGTCCTTTACAAAGCCGTGGTAGTCCATAACAGAGGCATATACTGATAAGTTTACAGGGGCAAGCTCAGTTCTGTACGGAATAAGCAAAGTTATGGCATTTGCATTTTTATCAAACCCATTTTTTGTCAGCAAATATTCCTTTAAAATCTTGCATCTTTCAAGAGGAATTAGCGCAAAATTTTCGATTCCGTTACCAAGCAAAAAGTCCTTCATAATAGCCCCCGTTTTTTTATGTTGTCTTAATTATAACGCACTCAAGTTTTCTTGTCAATAAATTTAGTCTTGCAATAATCAATTAAATGTGTTAGAATTAGTACATATAAGAGTATTTTTTTATTTTAGGAGGGTAAAATGGCAAAAAAAGAGTATACTGACCAAAGTATATCATCATTAAAGGGTGCAGACCGTGTCCGTAAAAGACCTGCTGTAATTTTCGGCTCGGACGGTCTTGAGGGCTGTAAGCACTCCTTTTTTGAAATCCTTTCTAACTCTATTGACGAAAGCCGTGAGGGCTACGGTAAGGAGATTACGATAACCGTTTATAAGGACAGAACTATCGAGGTTGACGACTGTGGACGCGGCGTTCCTCTTGACTTCAATAAGAAAGAAAACAGATACAACTGGGAGCTTGTTTACTGTGAGCTTTATGCGGGCGGTAAGTACGACAATAACAAGGAAAAGGGCGCATATAAATATTCACTCGGTCTAAACGGATTGGGCGCTTGCGCAACCCAGTATTCCTCTGAGTTTATGGATGTTTACTCATACAAGGGTGACACTATGTATGAGATACATTTTAAAAAGGGTAATCCATCCTCTAAATTGAAAATTACGCCAATCGAGGACAAAAAGCAAAAGCGCACAGGTACCCTTACCCGTTGGCGCCCTGACCTTGAGGTGTTTACCGACACAAACATTCCAAAGGAATACTATTTGGATGTTTTGCATAAGCAGGCGGTTGTTAACGCAGGCTTAAAGCTTGTTTTGAATTTCCAAAACGAGGACGGAAAATTTGAAAAGAGCGAGTTTCTATACAAAAACGGTATTCTTGACTACATTAACGAGAAAACAGGGGACGGAGCATTGACCGCGCCTGTGTTCTGGGAGATGAGCGCAAAGGGTCGCGACCGTGAGGACAAGGAAGAATATGAGTTAAATGCTCAAATTGCCTTCTGCGTTTCAAATAAGCCGGAGCATCTTTTACTTGAATATTACCATAACTCCAGCTTTTTGGAGCATGGTGGCTCTCCCGACAAGGCGGTTAAGCGCGCATTTGTCCGCGAGCTTGACAAGTATATTAAGGAGAATAACCTTTACACCAAGCAGGACAAGGGTGGCATTAGCTTTGTTGACGTGCAGGACTGCTTAGTTCTCGTTATCAATAGCTTTTCAACTCAAACCTCTTACGAAAACCAAACTAAAAAGGCAATTACCAATAAGTTTATTGAGGATGCCCTTTGTGAGTTTATAAGAGGCAAGCTTGAAATATTCTTTACAGAAAATCGTGCACAGGCTCAAATCTTTGCTAATCAAGTG
>JAZSGX010000095.1:0-9930 GCA_045532975.1 Eubacteriales bacterium
TTATAAATCAGTTGTTACGTTCCGGTACATCTATTGGGGCAAACATTCACGAGGCTCAATATGCACAAGGTACAAAAGATTTTATATCGAAACTTGAGATTGCTCAAAAAGAATGTTATGAAACAGAATATTGGCTTGAGCTTTTGTTTGAAACCGGTTGTATGGAAGAATCCGCATACAAAGCAATTCAAAATGATTGCGGAGCTATTCGACGAATGCTAATAGCTTCGTTAAATACAATTAAAGCCAAACATTAATAGAGGAATAAGTTTTTTACTCTAACTGGCGATAAAGGAGTGATATATCAATGGCAAAAATCATACTGTCATCATGCGACTTTAGAAACAGCGAATCTGCAAAATGTATATACGACAATTTGCCACATCCGGTCGATCAATGTAAGGTGTTGTACTTTCCGAATGAGAAAGCGACAGAAGAAGCAATAAAAAGCATAAAATTTTATCAACGTCTTTCAGAATTTGGTTTTTCCAGAGAAAACATATATGTTTTTAATTATTTTTCTCCTGCTGAATTTGATGTCAATACTCATATAGATGTCATATACATTAGCGGTGGAAACACTTTTGGAACCATGAAAAGAATCAAAGAATCAAGAGCAGATAAGATTATACTTGATCGTATGTCTTACGGAGCAATGTATATCGGTGGCAGTGCAGGTGCACATATTGCATCCCGTTCTATTTATCATGTAGCCAAGTACGATAATGACACATACGGTTTAACAGATTTTTGTGGATTGCGTTTATTTGACGGCATTTTGATATGTCATTATTCGGATTCGAGAGAAAAAGACTATATATCTTTAATCGAAGCAGGAGAACAAAATATTGTTAAACTCCGAGATCAAGATTATATTGTTTTCGACATATGAAAAACACCACAATAAACTATGAAATCTGTTGTGGTTAATTATTTATTTACTGTGCAACAAATCTATAGCGAAGCGACAATATATTGTGCTTGAACTTATTAAAAGCGTACCGAATGGTCGAAGCTCACATATAGACAGAAGAAAAACAAGAGCAAGAATATAAGGTTTTCATCCTTATATTCTTGCTCTTTTCTGCTTGTATAGGGGTTTGGGCTTAGCCCAAGTGCATTTGACCAGTCAAATGCGATGCTCGCACTTAGTAGAGCTTTCAAATTCTCCGCTAAGAACATCACCCTTATGGAGAATGATTTTTCGTTATTCGTTTGCTTGTTCGTTTAATAATTCGTCGGAAAGCTTTAATATTTCGCTTCCGTATTTTGACTTGTATTCCTCTGATACATGACAGTATACAGGGTAGGCGAGCAACAAAACAGGAAGACCGATAATAATTACGATAATGCCAACAACCCATAAATCCCAAACTAAGATAAGTGAAAGACCCAATCCGAAAACAAGGGTGCCAAAGATACCGATAATCAGGGAAATGATTTGCGGAATGTTGATAACCTTATTGTTAAGAGCGCGAAGTCTTTCTAACTTTAATTCTGCCTCAGTTTTGGGCTGGTACTGCCGTTTTATGCTTTCTATTTCCCTCTTTTCAAATTCTGTGGGAGCGGAATAGGTGTAATTGAATTTATTATCGTTCATTTTCTTTCTCCAAGTTTAATTTTTTTGTTCCGTTTACTATCATATATATGCTAAGCACAATTGAAGATATGCTGACGGCTGAGCCTGTGAGCGTATTGAAAAGTGAGTGGTTTATTCCCTCACCGAACGCGGAAAGCAAAGCGGTTTGAAGAGCTAATATAGAAACCATACCCACTGTTAAATTAATAATGGCAATTGCATTTAAAACTGCGTTGTCATATTTCCGTGATTTAATAAGCCTTATAATTGCCATTGTTATTTTATAAAATGCATATGCCGCAAAGGCGTATATCGTAAGCTCACCGTATAAAAAGCCCTTGCTATCAAATATCATTTGCGCAATAGAAACGCTCAGGGCAACGTTTAAAAGAGCCATTAAATATCCGCAACATCGATATATTTTGTAGCCTTTTTTATTGCTTGATTTTAGATTTAAAAGCAGAATACCGTATATGATAGCGGCGGAAATGTAATAAAGAGATAAGGCACCGTACCAAACAGAGCTTGCCCAAATTCCCAAGACGCCATTAAATATGCCGAACAACACGCTTACTGTAAATGAAATAGTTGAGCTGACAAGGGTGCGAATTCCATAGCTTTCGATATATTTCCTTGTAAAACGGTTGCCATTTGCCAATTTTAAAACGCTGAATTTGATGCTTTTGCGAAATATAATAGCGGTATATACAGAGTAGGCTAAGCCTATACCGGCAAAGCCAAAGACAAAATAGGAAATAATGCCTGTGCTTTGAGTTACAGCAAGCACGATGGAAACAACCGACACGGAAAGCGTAAAAATGTAGATTAAGGCTAAAAGCCAAGGGGGTGGGTTTTTAAAAAGCTTACTCATTTACAACGCTCTTTAAAATTATGGTAAAGGCGCTGCCCTTACCGACCTCGCTTTGCACAGATATTTCACCGCCCAAAACATCTATTACCTTTTTAACAAGAGCAAGGCCAAGACCGTTGCCTTGACTTTTTCGTGAGGTGTCGCCTTGATAAAATCTGTCAAAAATATGCTTTCCTGTTTCACTGTCAATGCCGCAACCGGTATCAGCAACGGTTACAATGGCGTTGCTACCGTCGGCTCGAAGGGAAACGGAAATTTTTCCGCCCTTTTCGGTAAACTTAATTGCGTTTGAAATAAGGTTACTCCATACAATTTCAAGATAAGACGGGCAAGAAACAACAAAAATTTCGTCAATATTGCAATTAAGCTCTATACCCTTGCTGTCAAAAAGCTCCTCGTAGCCGATTATTATTTCCGCAAGCTGGTCGCTTAAGCAAAATCTTGATGTATCGGGCTTGATTTTTTGGTTTTCAAGCTTATTCATTTTAAGAATATTTGATACTAAATCGTTAAGCCTTTTTGAAGCTTGGGAGAGGGCTTTTAGGCATCGCTCTCTTTCTACCGGGTCAAGGTCTTCGCTCGCCAGCATAGAGGAGTAGCTTTGTATAACCGCCAAGGGTGTTTTTATCTCGTGAGAAACATTGGAAATAAAGTCGGTTTTTAAAACCTCGTTTTTTCCAAGCTCCGATGCCATTGTGTTGATGTTTTCCATAATAACGTCATATTGAGTATATTTTTCAAAGCTGTGTGAAGGGGTCACTCTTACGGAGAAATCACCCTTTGCTATGCGCTCCGTTGCATCAAGGATTTTTTCTACGGGGCGTTCCACTGTTATTTTTCGCCTTAAATAGTCAATTACCGTGCAAATTGCAGCTAAGATTACCACTACAATAAGAATAAGTATTGCAATTAAGCCCTTATTGTCTGTGCGCTTAATAATGTAGTCGTAAACTAAAACTGCTATTTGAATAACAAAGGCAATCAGGGCAAAGAAGCTCAAGGCTCCCGTTACGCTAATGCTGCTTTTTCTTCTTTTCATTTTAGTTCCTCGTCTATTTTAGAATTGCCTTATAGCCAAGACCGTGAACGGTTTGTATCTCGAAGCCATCACATTCCTTTGTCTTCTCCCGTAGCTTTGCCATATATACGTCAACTGTTCGGGAGGTAGCCGAGGAATCAAAATCCCAAAACTCCTCCATAAGAGCAGAACGGGTAAAGGTCTTTTTCGGATAGGAGAGAAGCTTGAAAAGCAAATCGAATTCCCGTACAGTCAAGGCAAGCTCGTTTCCGTCAATCTCTGCGCTATGCTCCTCGGTGTTCATCGTAAGGTTGCCGACGGACAACACCTTGTTGTTTTTGATTTTTGAACGTCTCAGAATTGCGATAATCTTCATTAATAATATATCCATATCGAAGGGCTTTACAATATAATCGTCAACGCCTAAGGAATAGCCGGTAAGCTTTGAAATTTTGTCGTCCTTTGCGGTCATAAACACAATAGGCAAATCCTTTTCAAAGGAACGGATGCTTTCACAAAGCTCATATCCATCCATTTTAGGCATCATAATATCGGTTAAAACGAGAGCAAAGCTTTCGCTTGCCATTTTATCGAGCGCTTCAGCACCGTCAAAGCAGGATACAACCTCATATCCGTTATTTCTTAGAGAAAGAGAAACAAAGCGGTTTAAATCCTTTTCGTCCTCTACTACCAATATTTTTACCATTCAAGCATCCTCCTGCCATTTTTTATTGTATTGTAGCTTTTTCGTATTGTTCAAATGTTTTTGAAATGTTAAAGTTTTGTAAAAGTAAAGCCCAAACTATGCGTTTGGGCTTTACAATATTAATTGTATTTTGCGGAATTAATGATTTCAAGGGCTTTTTGCGCATCCGCCTTTGTAAGAGGCATCACACCTTTTAAGGGATAATCGTCCCCTAAGGCTTGATATTTTATCACACCCATTGTGTGATAAGGCAAAACGTCAACCCTTTCCACATTGTCAAAGCCCCTCAAGTAAGAGCCAAGGCTTTTGAGCTGTTCTTCCTTGTATGTGATATCGGGCACAATAACGTGGCGCACCCATACAGGCTTTTTTACGTCCTTTAGATAGTCCATAAACTCAAAAACGCTTTTGTTTGACGCGCCCGTCAAATGTACATGCTTGTCTTCGTCAATGTGCTTGATGTCAAGCAAGACAAGGTCACAAACATCCATTAAGGCATCGTATTTATCGCGCTTATCTTGGCTAAACAGTATGCCTGATGTGTCAAGGGTTGTGTGTATGCCCTTGCTTTTAGCCAAGGAAAAAAGCTCCGTTAAAAATTCAATTTGTAAAAGTGGCTCGCCACCTGTGGCGGTAATACCGCCCGTTTCATAAAAGGGGAGATTGCGTACCATTTTATCTATTATTTCCGACGCATCCATTTCCGTGCCACCGTGAATTGCCCAAGAGTCGGGATTATGGCAGTATAGACACCGCAAAGGACAGCCTTGAAAAAACACAACAAAGCGCACGCCCGGACCGTCAACGGTGCCGAAGCTTTCAAGGGAATGAATATACCCCTTCATTATCAGATACAGCAATGGAAGGTTCTTGAAATAACCTCGTCCTGCTGCTCCTTGGTAAGCTTTATAAAGTTAACCGCATAGCCTGATACGCGGATGGTGAGCTGTGGGTACTTTTCGGGATGCTTTTGAGCGTCTAAAAGAAGCTCTCTGTCAAATACATTTACGTTCAAGTGGAAGCCACCCTTCTTTGTGTAACCGTCAAGGAGAGCCACAAGATTGCGTCTTTGCTCCAGAGGCTCCTTGCCGAGAGCAGACGGAACGATTGTAAATGTATTTGAAATGCCGTCCTGTGAATCCATAAACGGAATCTTGGCAACGGAAGCCATAGATGCTACCGCACCATTTGTATCTCTGCCGTGCATTGGATTAGCGCCCGGGGCAAATGCCTCGCCCTGCTTACGTCCGTCAGGGGTAGAGCCTGTGTTCTTTCCGTAGGAAACGTTAGAGGTGATTGTCAAAATAGATGTTGTTATAATACCGTCACGGTATGTGGAGTTTTGACGAAGAAGCTTGATAAATGTATGCAAAACCTCTTTTGCTATGTTGTCAACTCTATCGTCATCATTACCGTATTTAGGGAAATCACCCTCGGTGATATAGTCGGTAACTATGCCGCTTTCGTTTCTTACAACTCTGACCTTGCCATACTTGATAGCGGAAAGGGAGTCGGCAACAACGGAGAAGCCGGCAATACCTGTTGCAAACCAACGCTTAACCTGTCTGTCGTGAAGCGCCATTTGCATTCTCTCGTAAGAATACTTGTCGTGCATATAGTGGATGATATTCAAGGCGTTAACGTAAACCTTAGACAGCCAAGTCATCATAGCCTTGAACTTGGACATAACGTCGTCATAGTCAAGATATTCACCCTCAACCGCACGGTATTCAGGACCAACCTGCTCGCCTGTGATTTCGTCGCGACCGCCGTTGATAGCGTAAAGCAAGCATTTTGCCAAGTTGGCGCGCGCGCCGAAGAACTGCATTTCCTTGCCGATTCTCATAGAAGAAACGCAGCAAGCAATAGCATAATCGTCACCGTGAAGGGGACGCATCAAATCGTCATTTTCGTACTGTACAGCGTGGTGTACGATTGACACCTTAGCACAGAAATCCTTAAATGCAGCCGGCAACTGTGTTGACCAAAGCACGGTCAAGTTTGGCTCCGGTGCTGCACCGATATTGTTGAGTGTATTCAAGTATCTGAAGGACATTTTAGTTACCATATGACGTCCGTCAATGCCGACACCGCCAATTGATTCAGTTACCCAGGTTGGGTCACCTGCAAACAGGGCGTTATAATCAGGAGTTCTTGCAAAGCAAACAAGACGGAGCTTCATAATGAAGTGGTCAACAATTTCCTGAGCCTCTTGCTCGGTTATAATACCTGCCTTTAAATCGCGCTCGGCATAAATGTCAAGGAAGGTTGAGGTGCGTCCCAAGCTCATAGCTGCGCCATTCTGCTCCTTGACGGAAGCAAGGTATGCAAAATAGAGCCACTGGGTAGCCTCCTTTAAGGTTTTAGCGGGCTTGGAAATATCACAACCGTAAATTTCGCCAAGCTTTTTGAGCATATTAAGAGCCTTGATTTGCTCGGAAAGCTCCTCGCGCTCTCTCATAACATCCTCACGCATTGTGGTTCTTGTGCTGCTTTTTTGGTATTCCTTATTTTCGATAAGTCTGTCAATACCGTAAAGTGCAACGCGGCGGTAGTCACCGATAATTCTACCACGTCCGTAACCATCGGGCAAGCCTGTGATAATATGGCTTGAACGGCACTTTCTCATCTCAGGTGTATAAACATCAAATACACCTGCGTTGTGGGTCTTTCTGTGCTCGGTAAAAAACTCAACAAGCTCAGGGTCCACCTCGTATCCGTGCTTTTGACAAGCCTGCATTGCAATTCTTATGCCGCCGTAGGGCTGTAAGGCACGCTTCAAAGGCTTGTCTGTTTGCAAGCCTACGATTTGCTCTGTGCTTTTGTTGAGATATCCTGCGCCGTGGGATGTGATGGTAGAGATAATGTCAGTGTCCATATCGAGAACACCACCGTTGGCAATCTCTGCCCTTTTGAGGTCGCTAACCTGCTGCCAAAGGTCAAGGGTAGCCTTGGTTGGACCTGCTAAAAAGCCATCATCTCCGTCATAGGGAGTGTAGTTTTTTTGAATAAAGTCACGGACATCAATGGCGTTTTCCCAATCTCCGCCATTGAAGCCATTCCATTCTTCTCTCATTGTAATTCCTCCTTTCGAGGTTTCTTCAGTCATTCTTAACTATAATATATCATTTTTCAATCCTAATGTCAATAAGAATTGAACAGGAAAAGGACTTTTATTCAATTCTCCAAAAACAAAAAGAGAAAACTCTTATTTTTGTGCATTATCGCGCTTAAGCTTCTTTCGATACGAAATCGGTGATATTCCAAAATATGCTTTGAAGGCACGAGAAAAGAAATTTATATCGTTGTAGCCACAGATAGAAGCTATTTCTCCAACACTTAGATTGCTCATTTCCAAAAATTCCGCACTATGCTCCAATCTCAGCTTAATTATGTACTTGGTCGGCGACATACCCATTTGCTTTTTAAACGCAAGGTTGTATGCCGTCATACACATGTTTTCTATACGGGCAAGGTCAGTTATTTTAATCGGTTTTGTGTAAAATTCGTTGATGTAGCGAATTGATTTTGAGAGTGGAGAGGTGACAAAGTGTATGCTTTTAACTCCTCGTGTAGCTTCAATGAGTAATCTTTCAAGTAACAAGGCAAGCTCTGCGTCTCGAAATTCATCATTTTTTGCAAAGGCTTCAAAGAGGGACTTGAAGCGTAGCTCCATATGGTTTTGACTGTGCAAACGGTTAACTTGAGGGAAAAAGCCTAAGCCATAATCAATTACTCGCTTTTCTGCTTCTGCGCCTGTGAAATGCACGCAGAGATACCTAAGCGGCAACTCCTTTACTTTTACCGTGTATGGCTCTCTTGAATGAATAATTGTAAAGTCGTTTTTGAAAATATCCTTTATCCCGTGTTGGGTTTTTACAGTTGCGCTCCCCGAAGTCACATACAAAAGAAAGTGGTCAAGGCGACCTGTTGGGTTGACATTTTCGCAGAAAATATCGGGATTCACACAGCATGCAACATTCACCAAAATGGGAACATAGAAGCTTTCTCTGCTATTGTGATGTATTTCCCAACTATCAAAATTTCCACTTTTAGATATAGTGGATAGACGACAATTTTCCATAAACTGCTCCTTGTGTCAAATAATGCTAAATATTTTGTTGAAAATTTCATAGACACTTCGCTATATATAGTGTATCATAGAATTGACAAAAAGTCAAATAGTACAAAAAGGAGATTTACTTATGATGAAAAAAATTTTGTTAGCTTTCGTGTTTTCCGTTATTGGTTGCTTAATGCTTACTGCTTTTGTAAGCGCAGCAACAACCAATGAGTTTGGAGAGATTGAAAGCCTTGAAAACATCGACTTGAAGGGCATGAACGAGGATACTGTGGCAAGGGTTGTAATTGTTGACTCTTCGGGTGAGTTCCATACATATCCAACAAGCTATATAACGGTAAAGGGCACTACTCTCGGATTAAATTTTAGTCCTATTACCGCCGCTCTTGGAGAAACTATCTCTAAAGATAATGTCATCAGAATTGAGGTGCCAAGTTGTATTGTAACAATTAACTACGGTGGCTTGTCGGGCTTCAAAAATTTGGTTGAAATTAAGTTTTTGGAGGATTCAATGCTAGAAACGGTTGGAGGCGGAGGCTTTTACGACAACCCCGTGCTTGAAAAAATCAATTTGCCTGCAAGCTTGAAGGAATTTACAGGCACCCAAATTTTCAACAAGTGCTATGCTTTGCATACAGTTACCTTTGCAGAAAACAGTCAGCTTAAAAAAATTCCGGATAATTGTTTCCAAAATTGCACTTCCTTAAAAAAGCTTGTACTCCCTCATTCTGTTACAACTCTCGGAAATAAGCTTTTTGATACGGCAACTGTCCTCGAAGAGTTTTATCTTAGTCCTAACCTTGTAGATTTCGGCGCAGAGCATTTTGCTTGGAAGCAAAGCGGAGTGCTTAAAATATTTGCACCTGCTCAACTGTTTGAAAATAAGGAAGCGGTTGGAATTGTAGATTTTTCTTGGTGGAATAATGATGGGTGTCTACCAAGTATGGTCATCTTTATAACAGGTACCGAGTCGCAGGCGCAGAGCATAGTTTTAAAATCAACATACCATAAGCTGACAAATGCGGTTGTTTCTCAATGGGATTCGAATAAAACAACTGACGATTATGTGCCAGCAAAGGGTTGGGCTATCGTTTATGGATACAGTGTTTGCGATGCTTTCTACGGTGGAGAGCATATCTTGACAGGAGAGGACAGTGCAAAGGTTGTAGATTTCTTAACTGAAATTCGTGTTGGTGATATTTGCACCCGTGAGGGATGTGGAATGGGAACAACAAGCAAGGTTATAGCTCCTATTTTTGAGGACCTTGGCATTTCGGTTTCCGAAAAAGCAGATGCAAACGGAAAGTACAGTATAACTCGCGGCTACAAAATCAACCGCGGTGCGTATAACGAATATTTGGAATACGGAGTTTTGGAGTTTGGGTTAGTTGCCGCAGCTGTTGATGTTGCAGGAAGCAACCCTATAGTAATAGCAGACGGTAAGATCGCCCCGGCTTGCGAAAAGGTTTTGACGGCGGGACAGGAAAAGTTTGCTCACGATTACGTTGATTTTAAGCTTACAGGCTTGAGTGATACATTGAATGGAAAACAGGTTGTGCTGTCTATGTACGTGTACGATGGCTCAAAAATAGATTACTTAAGCAACGTTATAACGGTTGACGTAGGAGAATAAACAAAAGAGGCTGTCGCATTAAGCGACGCCTCTTTTAGGGGG
>JAZSGX010000091.1:0-44801 GCA_045532975.1 Eubacteriales bacterium
TTTGTGTAAAGCTTCTTAATATCAGTTACCTTATCACCGTCAACAGTTACGCCGCCCTGCTCTACGGCACGGCGCGCCTCGCTTCTTGAAGGAACAAGCTCTGCTTTAACAAGAATAGAAAGAATGTCAATTGCACCGTCACGAAGCTCCTCCTCGTTAATCTTAGCCTCCGGCATATTCTCGGAATCGCCTGCACCAAAGATTGACTGTGCGGCTGTTTGCGCCTTTGTTGCCTCTTCCTCACCGTGAACAAGCTTTGTAAGCTCATAAGCCAATATTTCCTTAGCCTTGTTAAGCTGTGCGCCCTCCCACTTGTCCATTTCGTCAATCTGTTCAAGTGGCAAGAAGGTAAGCATACGGATGCACTTGAGTACGTCAGCATCCCCAACGTTTCTCCAATACTGATAGAAATCGTACGGTGGAGTCTTGTTTGGGTCAAGCCATACAGCGCCTGACTGAGTTTTACCCATCTTCTTACCCTCGGAGTTCAAGAGCAATGTAATTGTCATAGCATGAGCATCCTTACCAAGCTTCTTTCTGATAAGCTCTGTACCGCCAAGCATATTTGACCATTGGTCGTCTCCGCCGAACTGCATATTACAGCCATACTTTTCATACAAAGCCAAAAAGTCATAGGACTGCATAAGCATATAGTTAAACTCAAGGAAGGAAAGACCCTTTTCAAGTCTTTGCTCATAGCACTTTGCACGGAGCATGTTATTTACTGAGAAGCAGCAACCGATATCACGGATAAACTCAATGTAGTTAAGGTCAAGGAGCCAATCCGCATTGTTAACCATAATAGCCTTGTCCTCGCCAAACTCAATAAAGCGGGACATCTGCTTTTTAAAGCACTCGCAGTTATGCTCAATTGTTTCTCTTGTCATCATAGAACGCATATCTGTTCTGCCGGAAGGGTCACCGATATATGCAGTACCACCACCAATCAAAGCGATTGGCTTGTTGCCTGCCATCTGAAGTCTCTTCATCAAGCAAAGAGCCATAAAGTGGCCAACATGCAAGCTATCTGCTGTTGGGTCAAAGCCGATATAAAATACAGCCTTACCGTTATCAACCATTTCCTTTATTTCAGCCTCGTTTGTTACCTGTGCGATAAGTCCACGAGCAACTAATTCGTCATAAATCTTCATTTTAAATTCCTCGCAAATATAAAATATACTTTATTGTAGCAAAGTTCTTCTCTTTTGTCAACCTTTATTTAATGCAAGCACCATATTTTTATAGGATTTGTCCTTAGTTATGTCCTCGCCAAACCACTCTGGCGCTACAAACTCATTCGCTTTTTCCACAGTTTCAAACTCGACCTCGGCAACCACCAAGCCCGTGTGCCTTCCCTCATAAACATCAAGCTCTATTGTATTTTCTCCATATGGCAAGTAATATCGGGTCTTTTCGACAATGTAGGTTTTTGACATTGCAAAAAGCGTTTCCGCTTCCTTTTTGTCGATTTCCCACTCTTTTTCTTCCCTTACCATATCCCCCTCGCCCTTTTCGGTGACATAGTATTTTTCGTCCTTTTGGCGCACTCTCTTTTCGGGGGTTATTGAAAAATATCCTTGCTTGATTTTACTGTATTTTACGTCCTCTAAATTGGGCAATTCCTTTACCAAAAACTTTCTTTCTATTTCCATACAATCACCTCGTACTTATTTTATCATTTTTTCTTGGATTTTTGAATAGTTTATGGTAAAATATAGGTAATAATTTTGTGAGGTGCACACTATGGTTACTTTAAACCCTATTTTTACAAACGGAATGATAATGCAGGCAAATAAACCTGTAAGAATTTTTGGAAGTGGCGAAGGCGCAGTTGCCGTTGATTTTTTGGGACAAAGCAAAAGCATCACATCAAACGGAGAATGGCTTATTGAATTTGATGCGCAAAGCTACGGCGGACCCTATACTATGACCGTTTCTCTTAACGGAAAAAAGACGGAAATAAACGATATTTATTTCGGTGACGTTTATCTTCTTGGCGGACAATCCAATATGCAGTTTAAGATGTGGGAAAGACGCGAGCCCACCGACGTTTACGAGGGCAACGAAAACGTACATCTTTATACAGTTGACAGAATGGAGGAAAACACCGAGGAACGCTTTGGCATGGCTGACGGCTGGGTGACACTGACAAAGGAAAATGCAAAGGATTTCTCCGCTATTGGCTATTACGTGTCACAGGAGCTTGGCAAGGACAGGAAAATAGGTCTTATTGCTTGCTATCAGGGTGCTTCCGTTATACAAAGCTGGTTAAGAAAGGACGTGGCTCAGCGACCTGAATTGCAAGTTGAAAATAAGTTTGCCGACCACGAGTGGTTCCCTATTTGGAATGACGACGGAATTCTTTACGACTATATGCTAACGAAAATCATCCCCTATTCCATGGCAAGTGTGCTTTGGTATCAGGGTGAGAGTAACGCAAGCGTTGACGAAGCAAGAATTTATTTAAGATTTTTGGACGCGTTAACATCCTCTTGGCGTGAGGTTTTCATGGATGAAAATTTGGAATTTATCGTAATACAGTTAGCCGACTATGACGAAAGAAACACAGAAGGCTGGCATCTTGTTCAAGAGGCTCAGCTAAAGGCACAGGATGAGTTAAAGAACGTTAAAACCGTAATTTGCCGTGATGTTTGTGAAACAGACGATATACACCCCCGTTCAAAAAAGGAGCTTTCACTAAGAATTGTCAAGGCTTTAAAAGGTTAAAATATTGTAAAAAGTTAGCAAAAAGGTATTGCAATACTTAGTATGTTTATGATATAATTACACTGTCAAAAAATGATTATTTTCAGAAAGAGGTAAAACTATGTTGAAATTTGAAAACAAAGCTTTAACCGACTCAAAGTTAATCCTTGACTGGATCGAGGAAATGGCTGAGATGGTTAACCCAGACAAAATTGTTTGGATTGACGGCAGCGAGGAACAGACTCAGGCTCTCCGTGATGAGGCTTGTGCAATTGGCGAGCTTGAAAAGCTCAACGAGGAAATCCTTCCTAACTGCTATCTTCACAGAACTGCTATTAACGACGTTGCTCGTGTAGAGGGCAGAACATTTATCTGTACCAGAACAAAAGAGGACGCAGGTAATATCAACAACTGGATGGACCCACAGGAATGCTACGCAAAGCTTTCTAAGCTTTACAAGAACTCCTACAAGGGTAGAACAATGTACGTAATTCCTTACGCTATGGGTCAGGTTGGCTCAAGCTTTGCTAAGTACGGCATTGAGCTTACAGACTCAATCTACGTTGTTCTTAATATGCTCATTATGACAAGAGCAGGCAAGCACGTTGCTGAGGCTATGGGCGACGGTGAGGGCTTTATCAAGGGTCTCCACGCAAGATGCAATATTGAAGAAGAAAACAGATACATCTGCCACTTCCCTGAAGATAACACAATTTGGTCTGTTAACTCCGGTTACGGTGGAAATGTATTGCTCGGTAAAAAGTGCTTTGCACTCCGTATTGCTTCCTACTTAGGACGTAAAGAGGGCTGGATGGCTGAGCATATGCTTATCTTGGGCGTTGAGTATCCTAACGGCGACGTTAAGTATATCTCCGCTGCATTCCCATCCGCTTGCGGTAAGACAAACCTCGCTATGCTCATTCCACCTAAGGCTTACACAGAAAAGGGCTACAAGGTATGGTGCGTTGGTGACGATATTGCTTGGCTCCGCGTTGGTAAGGACGGCAGACTTTGGGCTATCAACCCAGAAAACGGCTTCTTCGGCGTTGCTCCCGGTACAAACGATAAGTCCAATCCTAACGCATTGGCTACAACAATGAGAGATACAATCTTTACAAACGTTGGTCACGTTCTTGATGATAACACAGTATGGTGGGAAGGTCTTAACGACAACGCTCCTGACAACTGCATTAACTGGAAGGGCGAAAAGTGGGATAAGACTAAGTATGACAAGAAGGATAAGGTTAACACATCCGCTGCTCATCCTAACTCCCGTTTCACAGCACTTGCAAAGAACTGCCCTTGCATTTCCAAGGAATTTGACAATCCTGCAGGTGTTCCTATCTCCGCTATCGTATTCGGTGGTCGTCGTGCTAAGACTGCTCCACTTGTATATCAATCCTTTAACTGGCAGCACGGTTCATTCGTAGGCTCTATTATGGCTTCCGAGACAACAGCAGCCGCTGCAGGCGCAGTTGGCGTTGTTCGCCGCGACCCAATGGCTATGAGACCATTCGTTGGCTACAACATGGGTGACTATTTCCAGCACTGGCTTGATATGGGACACAAGATTCCTAACGCTCCTAAGATTTTCCACGTTAACTGGTTCAGAACCGATGACGAGGGTCACTTCATTTGGCCAGGATTTGGCGACAACATGAGAGTTCTTGACTGGATTCTTGCAAGATGCGAGGACAAGGTTGACGCTCGTGAGACCGCTATCGGTTATGTTCCTTACGCTAAGGACATCAACATTGAGGGTCTTTCCGACATCACTGTTGACACCGTTGAGGGCTTGCTCTCTGTTGACAAGGCTTCTTGGCTTGAGGACGTTGAAAACATCAAGGCATTCTACGCACAGGTTGGCGACAGAGTTCCAGCTACTATGTACGAAGAACTCAAGGCTCTTGAAGAAAGACTCAGCAAATAATAACACAAAAAAGGCTCGCTTCACGCGAGCCTTTTGTTATTTTATGTCGGTGTACTCTATTTTCATAGAAACGTAGGCGACATATTTGCGATTGTTGTGCTTCAGCTTTCTTGTTTCAAGAAAGGCAAGGTAAACCGCTTCCCATATAAATACCCACGCTATGATATCAATAACCTCTGACCATATTGTACTGTGATAGCCGACGAAAATTGCCAAGGCAAGAATCAAAATACCTACAAGGGCAAGTATGCCGGCAATTATATAGTCACGCATTAATTCGCGCTTGCCGCTAACATATTTTTCGGTATAATATTCCTTTATAGCCCTGCTATATAGCTTCTTTTCGTTATCATCAATACAGTTACTTTTAACTCTTAATGTAAGAGTTTCTTTTTTTCTTATGTCGGGGGTGCTGTCTTCGATAAACTCTGCCACCTCTCTGCTGATTACAGGAGTGCCCTTTTCTGAAAACACAGACAAAAAGTCATTATCGTTACTAACAGTCATATTAATAACGTAAGACTCCCTTCGCGCTCTCTGATTTTTCACTTCCCCATCAAGTATCTTTTTTGTGCTTTTATAGTCCTGCATAATTCTCTTATTCAGCATCAGTGCTTGGCGCTGAATATAAAACATCCTCTACAATATATTTATCGCACTGAGTACAATAGTGCTTTGCACATCCCTTTAAGGTACGCTGTGGCTCAATAATTATTTCTACCTTACCTGTATAGTCGTGTACAGGGGTTGTAAATGCAGAATAATATGTGTGACCGCACTTTGCACATTCGTTCAAGGTATAGCCGCTTTCATCGTGAGTTGGCTCTACGGTTTCAGCCTTAAAATAACGGTGAACACAACCGTTTTTCATAGTCTTGTTACCGCCAAGATAAACAACTACGTCTGTTTTTTCCGTCACATCAATACCGCGTATTGTAACATATTTTTCCGCAGTTGTAAACACAACCTCAGTTTCAAGAGGAATGCGCTCACCGTTTATCATAGCGTACGCGGAATCTACAAAATCAGGTAAATACACTTGAAGCGTCATTGGAATATTATAAATTTCCTTGTCAAGCGTACCGTCGGGAGTCAATGTTATTGTTATGCTTTCTCTGTCACAGGCGGTATAATCAACACTTGTGTGCTTTAGCTGCTCACCGTAGATAAGAACATTTTCAAAGGTAGTAACCCAAAGCTGGTCTCTATAGTTTCTATATAACCACTCGCAATGTGAAATAAATGTAGAGCTTTCAATATCGCCGCCGCTTGCTCCTTGCTTTACACAGTGATAAAGCTCAACAATCCATTTTCCTGCTTTGACGCCAATTTCAACCTCAGTTTTTGCATTGCTAACTCCCGTGTTCGTATTAACGGATACAGCCTTTACTCTATATGGGTTGTACTCAAGGCTTTGTGAGAAATTAACCGTGCTTCCGCCTGCCTCCAAACGGTTGCCTATTACGAATTGAGATAGATACTCCTCGTAGGCATCGTTTATATGTGCATACGGAGTTGCAAAGGTCAAAACCCTTTGTCCAGGGAATTTTGTGCGTAAAAACTCTATTGCATCCTTTATTTCGTGCTCATATTCGGATGGAGACATAGTGGTTGGCTCCTTATGGTTGTAGCCGTGACAGCCAACATCCAAAACTCCGCGAGCAAAAATATCATTCCATTCCTGAATGATAGTATCATTACCCAAGAAGCAAGGACCAAGCATCATAGTTCCGCGATAACCAAATCTTTCAAGTGTGTCAGAAACAATCACACCCGTATTGGAATCATATCCGTCATCAAAGGTCATCGTAAGGGCGGCTTGATAGCCATCATAATACGGTGTAAGCAACGGGTGTCTGACTATGCTGTTTATATAGCGAATAGCTTCCTTGTCGCCAACAACTGTTGGATTATACTGTGTTCTGTCAGGCACGATTGTCGGTTTGTCCGGCTGAGTATCGTCCGGCTTGCTTGTGTCTGTTGTATCATCCGGCTTGCTTGTGTCTGTTGTATCGTCAGGCTTACTTGAATCGGTTGTATCGTTCGGCTTACTTGAATCGGTTGTATCGTTTGGCTTACTTGAATCGGTTGTATCGTTCGGTTTACTTGTGTCTGTTGTATCGTTCGGTTTACTTGTGTCTGTTGTATTGTTCGGTTTACTTGAATCGGTTGTATCGTTCGGCTTACTTGTGTCTGTTGAGTCATCGGGTTGGCTTGAGTCCGTTGAACCGTCAATATCACTTGACCCTGTTGTAGCATCATCCGACCAAATTGCGTAAAGGCATGCATCACTGAAGAAGGTATCCTCAGGCACCCACATAGAAATGCCATTACTATCATATGCCCAGCCCTTGAAAAAACCACTGTTCTTTTCAACATACGGGGTATCTGCATAGGAAAGCGTTGCACCCTTTTCAATTTGTACGGTAACCTCACCGCTGACTAACGTGCCACCTCTCAAGATAAATTCCACTACGATAAGCTCTCGGCTTTCCTCAGCAGAGCCCTGTGTGCTATTGTTACTGCTCTGACCGGATGACGGCGTAGGCATATCACATGCTATAAGTGAGGCAATCATTATAGCACAAATCAATATAGTTAATAATCTTTTCATATTCTCTCCTTAAACAGCTCCGTTATTTTTGAGC
Source organism: Eubacteriales bacterium (assembly GCA_045532975.1). Taxonomy (GTDB): domain Bacteria; phylum Bacillota; class Clostridia; order Oscillospirales; family CAG-272; genus RGIG2000. The sequence continues at coordinate 7,285 of JAZSGX010000091.1, forward strand.
CAAATTAACTGCTCCATTGTTTTTTGCGAAATGTGTCCCTCTTGGTATGGCGCCACATTATAAGCAAAGGCACCGCCATTTTCCTTGACCCTGTGTATATAATTTAAAACCTTTTCATTGGAATGTACAGGTGTTGGCTCACCTACCTTTTCATGTACCCAATAGTCATCCATCCAGCAAAGACCAAACCACTGTAGCCCACTCTCGCCTGAAAACGGTCCATTAGGGTAGAAGCTCAAGTCGTTTTCCTCACCTGCTTGGAAATCGGCAATTCCTCTGCCCCATTCACTGCCCCACTCCTCAACACCTCTGAAATTAAAGGCAACTATTGCGTTGGGGTTACCGCTACGAAGTGCGTTTGCATACCTTTGATAATCGTACCTAAGACCGCGACCTTGACAAATATGAGCTTCATAGCAGCAATCAATCCACCAGCCGCAAATTTTATCACCGTATTTTTTAGAAATAGCCTCTGTTATATGATAGCAATATTCAGCGTGTTCCTTTGGATTTTCCCAAAACTTGGTTTTAGTGCTCCATTCCGGGTCGGTTGAGCCTTCTCCGTTAAAATAAACGCAAAGCTTAATACCGTGTGGTGACAATCTTTCATAAAGCTCACTTATCAAGTCACGCTTTGATGTATGATTAGGCACAATATCATCAAGCTCCTTTAACGGAAAGGGAACATGCATATCTGCGTGGGTTATTGTAAAGAACAAAAACTTCGCCCCTGTGTCGATAATCTGCTTTGTAAATGTATCTATATCAAAATTCTCAATTGCTTGGCTGTGAGGCTTTTTCTCCCCGTTTTCAGGAACCGAGTGGGTTGTCCAATGGCAAAAAACACCGTACCCTGCTTCTCTTAACCATTTCGCTCTATCCGTCATAATGCACCTCCGATAATTTTCTCTTATAATTTTACCACAATCTCTCCCCAATTGCAACAAATGTGTGATAGCTTGTATGAATATTTTGTTACATTTTATTTTTTTCCTGTTAACTATTGACTTGGGCTTGCAATATATATATAATAATTATATTAAACTATTTAGAAAGAGGTATAATAGATGCTAAAGCTTTCTGACATTAAGAAAGATTATGTCACAGGTGACTCGGTTGTACACGCACTCAAGGGCGTATCTCTTGAATTCCGCAAGAGTGAGTTCGTTTCCATTCTTGGACAAAGCGGATGCGGTAAAACTACACTTCTTAATATCATCGGCGGTCTTGACCAATACACAAGCGGTGACCTTGTAATCAATGGAAAATCCACAAAAGAATACGGGGACAGGGAGTGGGACACCTACAGAAATCACTCCGTCGGCTTTGTTTTTCAAAGCTACAACCTTATTCCTCACCAAACTGTACTTGCAAACGTAGAGCTTGCTCTTACCTTGTCAGGTATCCATAAGGATGAAAGACGTAAAAGAGCAATTGAAGCTCTTGAAACTGTTGGCTTGGGCGAGCAAATAAAGAAGCGTCCTAACCAGCTCTCAGGTGGTCAGATGCAAAGAGTTGCTATTGCAAGAGCCTTGGTAAACAACCCTGATATTTTGTTAGCCGATGAGCCAACAGGCGCTCTTGACTCCGAAACAAGCGTACAGATTATGGAGCTTTTAAAGGCTATCTCCAACGATAAGCTTATTATCATGGTTACACACAACCCCGACCTTGCAAAGGAATATTCCACGAGAATAATCAACCTTCTCGACGGTGAGGTTGTAAATGACTCTAACCCATACTCGTCCAACATTTCCGAGTCAACGGACGCTAAGATTTCCGCAAAGGCTTACAAGAAGGGAAGCGCGCGTGAGTTGGCTGCAAAGAAGTTGGAATTTAAGGCTATTCTTTCAGGCTTAAAGAGTGATAACCGCGAAAAGTACGCCGAAAAGAAGGTTGAATTCAGCAAGTACATTTCAGAAAAGACTGCTGAAGCAAAGGCTAAATATACTTCTCTTAAAGCCGAAGAAAAAGCGCAAAATAAGGCTGAGAAAGAAGCCAAGCGCGCTAAAATGGCTGAGATTAATGCTTTGCCAGAGGAAGAAAAGGCTAAAAAGCTTGAAGAGTTGAAGCAAGCAAAGGCCGAAGAAAAGAGAAAGCGCCGCGAGCAAAGGCTTGAAGACAAGAAAACCTCTATGTCATTCTTGACCGCTCTTTCCCTTTCTAAAAACAACTTGATGACCAAAAAGGGTCGTACCTTCTTAACTGCATTTGCAGGAAGCATTGGTATTATCGGTATTGCACTTATTCTTTCGGTTTCCTCAGGCGTTAGCGCATACATTACAAGCATCGAAGAAGGCACAATGTCCTCTTACCCGCTTGAAATAAAGGAAAACTCCATGGATGTTATGACCCTTTTGGGCACACTTATGGACGAGGGCGGTGTTAAAAATCCGGAGCCGGGCAAGGTTTACTCACACGATGTTCTTGCTAATATGTTTGTTTCCGCAAACAAGGGACTTACCTCAAACAATTTGGTGGCGTTCAAAAATTTCCTTGACAGCAACGCAATTATTCAACAAAATATTACTGATATTAAGTATTCCTACTCCGCTAATTTGAACACTTATATTCCAAGCGGAACAGCAACCTATAAGGCTACTCTTGACGGTCTTAGCGGAATTCTTAGTGCAATTAGCTCAGGCTCATCTTCTCTCGGTGCTATTGGCGACTCAACATCAAGCATAATGGGTGGAAATGTGTTCAAGGAGCTTATCGGCGACAGTGATTACATTGAAAGTCAATACAAGGTTGTTCACGGAAGACTGCCGGAAAAGAGCCACGAGGTTATTCTTGTTGTCGACAAGCACAACCAAATTTCCGATATGGTTCTTTACTCTCTCGGCTTGAAGGACGTTGACGAATTAAAGGAATACGTTGCACAAATTTACGCAAATCTTGAGCCTGTACCGCCAAAAACACAAACCTTCACCTTTGAGGAGCTTTGCAATTACACCTTCAAGGTTCTCCCCGAGGCTGAAAAATACAAGGTTGAAAACGGAAAAATCATCCCAAGAACCAGCGGTGAAATTGATGCGTATCTAAAAAATACAACCACTCTTGAAATTGTAGGTATTGTTACTCCGTCTGAAAACGCTTCCGGAGCAAGCGTAATGGGTGCTATCGGCTACACATCCCAGCTTATGAAGGACATTATGAGCTCCTCTAATGCCAGCGCCGTAGTTGAAGCTCAACAGAATAACAAAACTCAGGACCTTTTCACCGGTCTTCCATACACCCCTGTTCTTCCTAATCTCACTACTGTAAGAAATTCGCTTCAAACCGCACTTATCCAATACGGTGTAGATATTTCATCTAACAAGTATAAGGACGACAGAGCGCTTATCGACCTTCTTAAGCAATTCCTTTCCACAGAGCCCACATTTAGCGCACTACTCAGCTTCCAGGGCGCTGGTAGCATAGGTATGGCTCCTTGGGGCGGTTATACCGTTGCGGATTATGAACGCTTAGAGGCTGTTCTAGACAGCATTTCCGACAAAACATTCAATGCAATGGCAAAGGGAATAAAAATGGCTTGTCTTGCTGACGGTGGACCTGAAAACTTTATAAAGCTTGTTAACTCCTTGCTATATGAGGATCTTACAATTTCCGCAGAGGATGCTCACGCTAACACTATGAACTCTATCGGCTTTGTTGATTACAGCAAGCCAAAATCAATAAGCATCTATCCTAAGGATTTTGAAGCTAAGCAAGCTATTAAGGATGAGATTACAAAATACAACGATACAAGAACAAAAGAGGCTGACAAAATCGCTTACTCCGATACAGTTGCTTTGCTTATGAGCTCTATCACTACTATCGTTGATGCTATCACCTATGTGCTTATCGCCTTCGTTGCAATTTCCCTTATTGTTTCTTCTATTATGATTGGTATCATCACCTACATTTCAGTTCTTGAAAGAACAAAGGAAATCGGCATTTTGCGTGCTATTGGTGCTTCAAAGAAGGATATCTCCCGCGTATTCAATGCAGAAACGCTTATTGTCGGCTTTGCAGCGGGTGTTATAGGTATTCTTGTTTCACTGTTCTTCATCTTAATTATTAATATCATTCTGTTGTCACTTACAGGACTCGAAACTCTTCAAGCTGTATTGCCTGTTGGCGCAGCCGTTGTTCTCGTTCTTATTAGTATGGGCTTAACACTTGTTGCAGGCTTATTCCCTGCTAAGGTTGCCGCTAAGAAGGACCCTGTAATTGCTCTCAGATCCGAATAATCAATAAAAAAATGCGGATTTTCAAATCCGCATTTTTTTATTCAATTGCAATTAATTTAACATGAGATACGCCATTGATTGCTCCTAAGGATTTTAAAAGCTCCTCGCTCTCTCCGCTTACATTTGAAATATCCATTGATATTACAACGTGAGCGCGGGAATTAACGGGTGGATTTTGATTTATGGTCAAAATATTAGCACCCTGTGTAGATAATTCTCCCAAAACCTCGCCAAGCAAGCCAGCCTTGTGAGAAAGAGTCATAGACACAACCGCACGCCTTTCTCCTGTGCCCTCTCCAATAGGGAAAACGTAATCCTTATATTTATAATATGTGCTTCTTGAAATGCCGACTGCCTTTGATGCCTCGGAAACGTCCTTAACTGCTCCGCTCGACAAAAGCGCCTTAGCTTCAATAACCTTTTCATAATATGACGGTAATATTGCCTTATCTACGAGTAAATACTTACTTAACATAGCGTCTTACCTCTTTAATATTTTAGTCGTGCCAAACCTTTTTGTTTACCATACCGCCAACAAAATCAAGCATATCATCCTTTTCAACTGTTACGTTATGGAACACAGCCTTGTTTTCAATATTTTCAAGTGAGCATGGCACCCTTGCGCCCGTGTATGCGTTGAGCTTCTTCAATGCATCAAATTCATCACCGTAGGACTGACCGAGAGCGTTCATAACACTATTTGAGAACTTATACGGTGAAGCTGTAGAAAGCACAACCGTTTTATCTCCGTTGCCTGTTTCCTTCGCCCACTTTTCATAAACGTTCCAAGCAACTGCTGTATGAGTGTCCATTAAATAGCCATACTCATTATATACCTTTTCAATAGTAGATAAGGTTTCCTCATCGTCACAGAAGCCTGCATCAAACTCTGCTCTTATTTTTTCAAGCTCTGCCTTAGCAAGAGTGTATTCACCGTTTGCTTTAAGCTGTGCCATATATTCAGCACACTTCTCATCCCCGCAGGTTAAGTACAAAAGTCTTTCAAGGTTAGAGGAAATAAGAATATCCATAGACGGTGACTTAGTAATATGGAAGCTTCTATTTTTATTATATACACCGCTTTCAAAGAAATCAGTCAAAACCTTGTTGGTGTTTGAAGCGCAAACAAGCTTGCCAACAGGAAGTCCCATTTTCTTCGCGATGTAGCCTGCTAAAATGTCACCAAAATTGCCCGTCGGGACAACATAGTTAACAAAGTCGCCCATTTTAATCTCACCATTGTTCAAAAGCTCACCGTAAGCCTTAAAATAGTATGCAACCTGTGGCACAAGTCTACCTATATTAATAGAGTTAGCGCTTGAAAGCTGAACACCTGACGGAAGCTCAAGATTAGCGAAAATATTCTTAACACCGCTTTGTGCATCGTCAAAATTACCGACAACGGAGCAAACGCAGGTGTTCTTACCGTCAACAGACACCATTTGGCGCTCCTGAACTGCGCTGATACCCTTCTTTGGATAGAATACGATTATCTTAACGCCATCTACGTTAGAAAATCCGCTTAAAGCCGCAGAGCCTGTGTCACCGCTTGTAGCTGTCAAAATAACAATTTCGTCAGTCATACCCGTTGCCTTCTTAGCAGCACCGATAAGCTGTGGCAAAAGCTGAAGCGCAACATCCTTAAACGCGCAGGTAGGACCGTGATAAAGCTCCATAACGTAAGCATCATTTACCTTAGAAAGTGGTGCATAGTCCTCATTCTCAAACTTACCGTCATATGCGCGACTAACGAGCTTAAATGCCGCATCATACTCACTGCCCTCTCCCTTTAGCATATCGTCACCTGCGAAAAGAAGTGACAAAACTGTTGCGGAAATTTCCTTTGGACCCATTTTTGTAAGCTTATCCATTGGGAATTCAACCCCTTCAAAGCTCCTTGGCATATATAAGCCACCGTCCTTTGCAAGGCCTTCTAACACCGCTTGGGACGCAGTTTTTTCAATTTTATTATTTCTTGTGCTTAAATATAACATTTTTTTGCAAAACCCCCTTGATTTTTTACTTTTAATATGATACACTATCTTTCATAGAAAAACAAGTGTTTTTGAAATAAAAACAAAAATTTTTTCAAAAAAGTTTTGGAAAGGGCAAAAAACCTATGAAAATCGCTATTCTTGGTTATGGCGTTGTTGGCTCAGGAGCATACGAGGTTTTGAAAAACTCGGGATACCCTGTTAAGAAAATTCTTGACATTCGTCCGCACGATGAGTTAGGTGATGTTTTAACCTCAAATTATGATGATATTTTAAATGATAAGGAAATTGGTGTTGTTGCCGAGGCAATCGGCGGCTTAGAGCCTGCTCACACCTTCGTTGTCAAGGCACTTAAGGCAGGCAAGCACGTTGTTAGCTCCAACAAGCACTTAATTTGTACCTATTACGAGGAGCTTCACAAGCTCGCTATGGAAAACGGTGTGACGTTACGCTTCACCTCTGCTGTCGGCGGCGGTATCCCTTGGCTTTATAATCTAAAAAGAAGCGTTCGTTGTGATAATGTTACCAAAATTATGGGCATTATGAACGGTACAACAAACTTTATTTTGGACGCTATGATAACAGACTCCCGCGAGTTTGACGATGTTTTGAAGGAAGCCCAAGCTCTTGGCTATGCAGAGGCTAATCCGAGCGCTGACGTTGACGGTCTTGACACAGGTAGAAAAACTGCTATTTCTTCTTCCCTCGCATTTAATACTATAATAAAGGAAGAAGATGTTGACATCTTTACTATGCGCACAATTCAAAAATGCGACATAGAATATATTGTCGGCAGACTTGGTAAAACAGTACGTTATCTTGGCTTTGGAATTAAAAACGAAAATAGTGTTTCCGCTTTTGTTGAGCCTGCTATTCTTTCATACAAATCTCCGGAATCAAATGTTTGCAAAAATTTCAATATGATTACCTTGTTTGGCGAAAGCGTCGGTCGTCTTTCCTTCTTTGGTCAGGGCGCGGGTAAATACCCCACGGGAAACGCTTTGGCGCAGGACATTATTGACATTGTAAACGGTAGCGTTGAGCTTTCCTTCAATCCAAGCGAAATGCCTGTTGACAATAGCGCATTTAAGAGAAGCTATTATATTAGAACAAAGGCACACATTGAAGGTGAGCTTGTTGATAGCTTTGAAAAAATCGGCAACAACAATCACATTATAACAAAGCCAATGAGTGTTAAGGATATGCACACACTTTCTGCGGCAATTTTAATTAGCGATTCCAGCTCATTCTTTGCTGGTATAGAGGAGTAAATTATGTTAAAGGTATTAAAATTTGGCGGTTCATCCTTAGCCTCGGGTGAAACCTTTGAAAAGGTAAAGAAAATTGTTGAGGCTGACAGCTCAAGAGCTATTGTTATTGTTTCTGCACCGGGCAAAAGACATTCTAAGGATATGAAGGTTACTGACCTTTTATATCTCTGCCAGGCGCACATTAAATACAATGCTAATTTTGACCACATTTATGAGGAAATCAAGGGCAGATACCAAGCTATTTACGATTACTGCGGATTAAAGCAGGACTTGACAAGCGAGTTTGAGGCTATCCGTGAAAAGCTTAACAAGAAAACAAGCGTTGACTACATCGTTTCTCGCGGTGAATACTTAAACGCTAAGCTCATGGCTGAATATCTTGGCTACACCTTTGTTGACAGTACAGAGTGGCTCTATTTCAACTTCAACGGTAAGGTTGATTTTGAAAAGTCCTACGCTGCATTGTCTGCTATTATTGAAAAGACAAACAGGGTTGTTATCCCCGGCTTCTACGGTGTAACTCCCGACGGTGCGGTTAAGACCTTCTCTCGCGGTGGCTCTGACATTACAGGTGCTATTGCTGCAGCAGCAGTTAACGCTGATATGTATGAAAACTGGACTGACGTTAGCGGTATTATGACTGCTGACCCAAGAATCGTTGAAAACCCAAGACCTATCGAAAACGTTACCTTTGCAGAGCTTCGTGAGCTTTCCTATATGGGCGCTGAGGTTTTGCACGAGGAAACGGTATTCCCTGTTCGCCAAAAGAACATTCCTCTTTACATCAAGAATACCAACGATATGAACGCTCGCGGTACTCTTATTATGGAAAGCTTTGATGAAGAAACAGATTCTAAGGCAAGCTTTATTACAGGTATTTCCGGTAAAAAGAACTTCTCTATTATCACAATTGCAAAGAACAGAATGAACGATGAAATCGGTTACGTTCGTCGCGCACTTGAAGTGTTTGAGCGTTTCCAGGTACCAATTGAGCATATTCCTTCAAGCATTGACTCCTTCTCTGTTGTTGTGGCTTCCACACATATTGAGAACAGAATGCACGAGATAATCTCTGCTCTTAACGACGCAGTTGCTCCCGACTCAATCAAAATTGCTGATGAGGTTAGCTTGATTGCCGTAGTTGGCAGAAAGCTTCAATCAAACATCGGTATTGCTGGCAAGATATTTACCGCCCTTGGCGAAAACGACATCAACATCAGAATGATTGAGCAGGGTGCTGACGAAATCAACATCATTATCGGTGTTGACGATATTAATTTCAAGAAAACAATTAAAGTTTTATACGATTTAGCAAACTAAGGAGAGAAAACAAATGAAAAAGTACAACGTAGGTATTCTCGGTGCAACAGGTGCTGTTGGCAGAGAAATGATGAACATTTTGGAGGAAAGAAATTTCCCTATTAACGAGCTTAGATTACTTGCTTCCCCAAGAAGCGTTGGCAAGAAGCTCACCTTTAAGGGCGAGGAAATCGAGGTTAAGTTGGCAGATGAAAACGCATTTGAGGGTCTTGACATTGTTCTTGGCGCGGCTTCAAACGCTGTTGCAAAGCAGTTAGCTCCTGCTATCGTTAAAGCCGGTGCAGTTTTCGTTGACAACTCCAGCGCATTCCGTATGATTGATGACGTTCCCCTTGTAATTCCTGAAATTAACGCAGAGGACGTAAAGAAGAATAAGGGTATCATTTCTAACCCTAACTGCTCTACAATTATCACTCTCGTGGCTGTAAACGCCCTTAACAACCTTTCCAAGATTAAGGGTATGGTTGCTTCAACATATCAAGCAACAAGCGGTGCAGGTGCAGAGGGTCCTGTTGAGCTTCGCAACCAAATGAGCGCAATTGTAAACGGTGGCGAAATCACAAACTCTGTATTCCAATACCAAATAGCAGAAAACGTTATTCCTCACATCGGTGGTTTCCTTGACAACGGCTTTACCGCTGAGGAAATGAAGATGCAGAACGAGGGTAGAAAAATCCTTCACTTACCTGAATTAAAGGTTACTTGCACTTGCGTACGTGTTCCTGTTGTTCGCTCCCACTCTATTTCCGTAACTGTTTTGACAGAGGATAAGCTCACTGTTGCACAGGTAAGAGAGGCTCTTGCAAACGCAAAGGGTGTTAGACTTTACGACGACGGTGAAAAGAAGGAATACCCAATGCCTCTTGTTACATCAGGACAGGACATTGTTTATGTTGGCAGAATCAGAGAGGATCTTGTATTTGACAACGCTATCACTCTTTGGTGCTGTGGCGACCAGGTAAGAAAGGGCGCAGCTACAAATGCTATTCAAATTGCTGAAGCTGTAATTGCAGAATAAATAAAAAACAAGGGGCTTTTAATTTAAGCCCCTTTAATTTTCCCTTTAATATTTACAAAAGCGGTGGAAATTCCACCGCTTTTAATTTTATTAGAACAAACCGCTAACGTCAACGGTTACCTGTGTTGCCTTTACCATAATTTCGTTACCGTCATCATCCTTAAGGCCTGTGCCTCTTGTTACATATGCAATTGCAACAGTTGACGCTTGAATTACGTCAAGAACCTCAACGCTTTCATTTTTATAAGTTGGCATTGTGTATTTCATTACTCAGTTACCTCCGTATTATTTTCGTTTACAAGAGATTTTACGTCATTGTAGCTCTTCATTTCAACAACCTCAACTGTCTCACCGTTATCAAGGTAGGAAAGCTTTTCTCCATCCTTTACATAAACGCAGAAGGTCAAGTCCTTGTCAGCATTTGCGTTTTCACCCTCAGTGATAAAGCCTGACACAGTTACAACAAAGTAGTCGTGTGCAAACTTGTTTTGAGCTGTTACATAGGTTTTGCCCTCAGCAATCAAGCCGTTGTTTGCCTCGTTCATAGGGTCGGCATTTGAAGAAACAACAAAGCCAAACTCAAACTTCTTGCCCGTAATCTCTATATATTTTTCAAGACTTGACTTGTTAACACCGAAGAACTGTGACATTGAAAGCTTGCCTCCAATTGCGCCCTCGGTCATTGAATAACCGTAGTTTACAAAGAGAGCCTCCTCGGTAGCAGCTTCCTCTGCCTGCTCAGCGCCGCACTCACACTTGTTAGTTTTAAAGCCCATTTCAAAATAATCTTCATAAATGATAGCGCCAACAAGATTGTAGTTGTGAGCTTTTGGTTCTACCTCTGTTCCATCCACAGAGTAATACTTGTAAGTGCAATATTTACATGAAGTTACCAAAACCTTACCAATAGGGCAAAGCGCATTGTCAATAGCATCGCTTGTTGTATGGTAAATGGTGCCGATATTCACCTCACCCTCAGCCGTGGTAACGGTTGCGGTTATACCGCAGGCTCCGTAATTATATACATTACCCGAGGAGATATTGATAATTGTGCACTCACTTGTCCATGGCACGTATGAATCCTCAGCTAAGCCATAGGTGTAAAGGGTAGATGCGCCCTTGAATGCACGCTCTTTATCTGTAATTTTAAGGCTTGGTGCTAAGAATACCGCCGTTGTACCTGTAACGTTTGCAGCTATAGAAGTAACGCCCTCGTTACAAAGTAAAATTGTAGGATTATTGCCGTTGAATGCCCAGTAATGGAGGGACAAGGTAACGCCCTCTGCCGCATTTATAAAGATAGGCTGATTGATATTACAAAGTCTGAAAGATTGGTCCGCAAGTAAAGAAATAGCCTTTGGCCAAATGATAGAGGCAGAGCCGATATTCGCGCTTGCAAAGCACTTTTCTCTGAAATATTTCATGCTTGATAAGTCAACTATCTTCTCTCCGTCAGGATTATACCACTGTACTCTTGACTGTCCCGCATCATACTTAGTGGCAAACAAAAATGCGCTTCCATTTACATCCTCACATTTTGAGAGGTCAATGTATATTTCTTCAACTGCAGTACAGTTTGAAAAAACATCGTTTGAGATTGACTTGAGTTTGTTTGATTCAATGGTAATCTTCTTAAGCTGCTTGCAGTCATTGAAGATGTAGTAGCTCATTGTTTCAAGGGTATTGCCTTCGATAACAAGCTCTTTTATGGTGGTCATTCTGAAAATTTGGTTATTCAAATCCTTAATGCTATCAGGAATAACTATCTTTTCAAAGTTTGCACCCTGAAAGGCTGCCGCACCAAAGTTAGTTACGTTTGAAAAATCAGGCTCGGTAATAAGCACGTCCTCACCGTTTTCCAAAAACGCCTTTGCATCGTAATAATAAAATTTATTTGCCTTTGGGCTGTTACCGTTCGTTTCATTTGACGGATTGAGCGCAGCCGAACCATAAGTAGTAATAGCAGAAAAATCAATATAGATTTTTTCCAATGCGCCATCGTAAGTGTTAGCAATCATACCATGCGGAATCGCAGTAATGTACTCACTTAATATTCTGATTTCTTTAACGGTCTTATTTCCGTCAAAGGCAGTGTCCATTATTTTTGTTACCTTGTAATCTATGCCGTCATATGTAATAATGGAAGGGATAGTTACAATTTCCGTCTGCGACGTTCTGTTTTCCTTATTGACTGTTGCAACCTTATTATTCTTGTCAAGGTTATAATATACACCATCAACCTCCTCAGCAAGAACAGAAAGAGTAAGCATGCAAACAACCGCCACTACCGATATCACAAATAAAATTTTCTTTTTCACTGTTGTCCTCCTTGTTGCAGCACAATAGCTTTGTACGTGCCTGTATTATTAGAGTGACGACACCCTCATACAAGTAAGTAGTCTCTCTTTTCTTTTAATGATTATATCATATTATTTGCAAAAAAACAATTGTTGTAAGCACTTTCGATATTTTTTGTTAAAACAACCAAATTGCTCCATTTTTCACATCTACAAACAAATTCATTTTAGTGCATTTTGACACTGATAATTTTTGTGGAATTTGCGTTATGCCTTACGGGAGTGTCTGTAAAACGCAAAAAAAGACGGAAAAACCGTCTTTTTTTGTTTATAAAATTAACCTACGATACCACTACGCTCAATACCCTGTACAATGTAATTCTGTACAAAGAGGTATGCCAAAATAAGCGGTAATGCAATAAGAATTGTTGCTGTACCCGTGATAGCGGAAGCATAAGCCTCAAGACCTGTAACGCTAGTCTTCAAGGATTCAGGAACACCTGTAATACTACTCATAAACTGGAGTGAGTCCTCGCGCTGGAAGTAGCCGGGCTCGAAGAAGATAGACGTATAGAAGTCGTCTGTCCACTCCCAAGCAAATGAGAAGATAAATACAGTTACAAGCATTGGAATTGCCAATGGTATGATAATCGTAAAGAATGTTCTGAATGTGCTTGAACCATCAACGTACGCACTCTCCTCAAGCTCATCAGGAACGCCTCTGAAGAACTGTCTTAACAAGAATATGTAAAGACCGTTTTTGAAGCCTAAGCCTGTGAAGGCAAGAATGTAAAGCGGTACGAGTGAGTTGGTAAAGCCTGTCTCAATAATGCCCATTCCACCGAGCATGCCACCGATTGGGCTACTTGTTTCAAACAACTGGAAAAACATCTTCATTGAGAAACGCAAGCTTTCCTGTGGCACCATCATTGTGAATACAACCAAGAAGAATACAATATTGTTTCCTCTAAACTTAAACTTTGCCAAGCCGTAAGCTATAAGCGCACATACAATAGTTTGAATAAGCGCTATGCTCAATGAAACTAAGAATGTGGTCAATAGCGCGGTAAAGTATCCGTTTTCGGTAATTATGTACATATACTGATCCAACGTAGGATTCTTTGACAAAAGGATTACGGTAACGTCCTTAAAGTCGCTTGCTGTCATAAATGAACCGAAAATTTTGGTAATGTATGGGTACAAAATAACGTATGATACACCAACAAGAAGAACAAGCTTAAATAACAAGAACAGTACCCTTTTGAGGAAGTACATATTCAAGAATTTAGACTTTAATCTTTCAAGCAAAGGGGCTCTTTCAAAATCAACACGGATTTTGTTTTTGGATTCTCTTTTTACTTTTACAGTATCCATATGCGCACCCCCTTAGTCTCTCTTTTGGTAGAATACTACCGTCTTCATAATCAACGCGACAAGCACTATAAACAAGAGTACGACACCAACGTAAATCCACGACATCGCACTGGAACGAGCATAACCTGCACCCGCTTGGTCGTAAATCTTCTTGATATAAATCATTACTCTGTTATCAGCCGCGGTAAACGCGTCAATTACTGTATAAATTGCATTTACAAGAATCATTGGGCTAATCATCGGAAGTGTAATCTTCCAGAAGGTTTCCCAAGCAGAAGCGCCCTCAACCTCACAGGATTCATAAATAGATGGTGAGATTGACTGCAAGCCGGACAAGAATATAAGCATTTGTACACCGGAACGGCTAACGATATCAAAAATACCGTTTACTAAGCTTACAACGTAGTCAACCAGCTCTGTACCTATCTTAATACCGCCAAGAAGGGACTCGAGGTCCATAGCGGAAATAATTCCACCACTTGCTTCAGCGCCCGTGTTATCGTCTACTCCACCCTGGGAGTTGCTGATTGCTTCCATAAATGCCGAGTTTGTGTCGATTGTGTCAATGATACCTGTTGACAAAATAACAGGCAAGAAGAAGATTGCTCTGAACGCTGCACGTCCTGTCATCTTCTGGTTAAGAATAATAGCCATAAACAATGCGAAAATTACAATAGCAGGGATTTGAAGGAGCAAATCCTTAATACCGTCAACGATTGTAATTGAGAAATACGGGTCACCGTCCTCTGCAAACAAGTACGCATAGTTACCGAAATTATTCCAAGTAAGTCCCATTTCGCCCGGATAAAGCTCTATATCCGACAACGAAATTGCAATTGAATCAATTACGATTGGCGCATAGATAAACAGAATACCTATAATGAATGGCAATACGAAGAACCATCCGGAAAGCGCCTTCTTCTGTGTCAATGAAAGTCTAAAACGTCTCTTGCTTCTTGTTGAAGCAGCTTCTCCGCTGTAATTGTTAACTACAATCGGTTCGCTTTCAACATAAGTCTCCTCGCTTGCTACCAATGGAAGCTCCTCAACAGGTGCAATCTCCTCTTGAACAGACACATCCTCAGTTATTTCCTCAACAACAGGTGTTTCCTCTGCTTCAATCGGCGCACTCACTGTAGCCTCTACCTCTACAGGTGCAACCTCCTCGGTTGCTACTTCAGGTAGAGCCTCCTCCACAGGTGTTACTTCCTCTGATTCAGCAACAGAAGGCTCTTCCTCGGAGGCTTTGTTTTCAAAAGCCTCCTCGTATACAACCTCATCCTGTACTGCAGCTTGAAGCTTTTCAACAATCTCTTGTTCCTTTTCTCTTTCTCTTTGTGCCTTATTCTCCAGTGCTTTTTCACTTGGAGTAACGTGCACAACGTGAGAAACTGAAAGCTCCATTTCCTTATCAGCAAAAGTTTTTTCGGAAGATTTCGGAGAATTTGCGGTCAATACAACCTGATGTCTTTTTCTTGTTTTTACATCGCTTGTTTCAAAGCGATTTTTAATATCACTCATCAATTCTCCTCCTTCTTACTTAGTATATTTTTCAAAATCAAACTTACCGATAGTTACAGTTTCGCCGTTTGGCATAGTAACCTCGATTTCGTCTGTTGAGTAGTTAAGCACAAATCCAATGCCACCCTCATACTCTACCATTACAACAAGTGAGCTATCAACTGAGGAGCCATCGCTTGTACGGATTGCATCCAAGAAGCCGTGTTTTTCAATATACTTGTCCTGTACGTCCTTCATTACGCTGTTGAATCTCTTGTAGGTAGCAACGATGTCTTCCTTCAAGTTATCATAGCTTACAGAATAGTACTTGTTGTACTCGGGCTCAAATTTAAGAAGCTCAACATTTTGCTTCGCGATTGTAAAGTAGAGTGTTGCTCCGTTTTCAATTGCCTTGAGAAGAGCATATTCGGTGTCACCCTCCATATTATAGGCATCACCTGTAAATTCGAGAGAGCCGTGATATACAATACCAAAGAATGGCACGCTTTCACTCATTTCACTACGACGGCTGCTGTCAAGCGATACTGCAAGAACAGCATCAGCATAAGGCATTGCATATGAGTTACCCGCATCAATTACAAGCTTGAATGCACGGTTGCCACTTGCACCTGTCAAAAGCTTGAGCATTTCAACTACACAATTCTTTGAAGCTTCTCTGTGATAATAGTCTTCCTTATCGAAGTCTGAGTTCAAGTCAGAGCCCAAGCTTCTTACAGATAAGTATGTTACATCAAACTTTGACATATCCTCGTAGAACAAGTCGTACAAGTAGCCAAAGGAAGCAGTTGATACCGCAACACCACCCGTTCTTTCAAAGGTTTGTGTTGCCGCATAGTAAGTTCTCTTTGTGGTGTATCTGTTGTCAAGAGTTCTTACACCGTTTTCATCGTGGCTATATCCGTTTGAGCTGCCTGCATATGCGTATGAGAACTCAATATCAGGTATTACGTCAAACTTGTTTTCCTTAGCGTAGTTAAGAAGGTCGTTAAATCCGTCCTCGCCTCCCAAAACATCCTGCCATTCAATATAGGTTGGATATTCCGCAAGCAAGCCACCGTTGTTAAAGCCCTTAAGAATAAATGAGATGTTACCAATTTTATTGGCTGTATCAAGCTTTCCATTCTTATCCTTTGGAGCGAACAGCTCTTGGTAAATAGTTTTAATATCCTCAAAGGTTGTAAGCTCCTTGTCAACAGTTACAGGGAATGTAGCAATCTTTTCTTCCACCTCGATTGAACCAAAGGTTTCAAGGAAAAGCTTCACATAATCCTTGTTAATCTGGCTTTCGGGAATCTTAGAAATCTTGCCTGCATCCTGCAAATACTGTCTATAGCACTTTGCCATACCAACGTAGGTGTTTTCAAAGTAATCGGTAATACCGTACTCGGCTGCAACCTCGTCGTCTGTTAAGAGCATATAGTTAACCTTGCATTCACCGTTATAAATACGGTCTGCTCGGATACCAATCTTGTTAGATGAGCTTGAGCCTCCTGAGAAGGAGTCTGCCAAGTCATACACGTCAGATGGTGAAATTTTAAAGCTTGCATAAATTGAGTGGTATGCTGTACTGTGGTTAGAGTTAATAACCGCCAGTGAGTCACCCTCTTCAATAACTGCTAAAAATCCATTTTTGTCTGTTTCATTGGACAAGCCAAATACAGGCATAGTCATATTAGCAGCGTTTTTGCTCTTTATCTGGTAATAAGCATAGTCATTACCGTACATACTGTTTTCAAATGCAACCTGCTTGTTATTATTAACAAACAAATCCTCAAATCTTACAAGCGCGCCACTTCCGTCAGGAATAAAGGTATAGCCCTTGTCATAAACAGTTACTCTGTTCTGACCGCCGTTTGCAACGTCCTTTGCTGCGTGAGCAGAGTTGAAATAAGGAAGAATTGCTACTGAGTTTACAGTGTACTTTGTTGGGTCATTAGATGTAATGGTTGAAGCATCAACAGTTGCAACCAAGCCCTCGTTTGTAACAACGAAGGATGCCGAAACATGGAACACAGGCTTATCAGTGCTTGTGAAGTTATCTATGCCCTTTTCCTCTACCTTTTGGTAATCAGCATATTTTTCCTCCAAGGTGTAGCCGGCATATCCGAGATATCTCTCAAGTGTTTCATACTTTGCATTTGAGTTCTGAATTACATAAATCGGGGTTGTTTTACAAATTGGGTACTCAAGCGCGTTACGCTGAGCGTTTTCCTCAATAATATAGTTCTTTGTAATTCTTTCAAGGAAGAATTCAGGGAAAATTGATACTTCGTTTCCGTTTGCATCCTTCTCCGTATACTTTGAAAGGTCAACGCCCTCTGTCTTTTGACCAAAGAATGGCATATAGCAACCAACCAAAATTTGGAATCGGTCAGTTTCAAACTGTGTTTCTGCTCTTGCGGCAATAATCTCTTGAAGCTCTTCTTCAGTAATTGTGCCCTCTTCGATTTGAATCTTATATTCATCTCTTACCTTAGGCTCCATATACTGCTTTATCATATTTGGTTTAGCGCGCTCAAGAACAGCCTCTAAGTCCTTCGCCTTGATTTTAAAAGGAATAATGCTGTCCTTGTTCAAATCACCAAACGTATAGTTTACCTTAACGCCATTGTCGATAGACAAAATCTCACGGTTACCTTCACCGTAAGCGAAGCAGTCGTTATAGCTGTGGAACGTTCTTATTTCGCCGGAAGAAATGATTGTATAGTTAATGTCAATTTGAGAAAGCGCATATGGCTTTTCTCTGTCAAGCAAGTTACTGTCCTTAACATCGTATGGGTTTGTAAAAATGATTTTACCGGTTTTGAGATTTTTAATTGCCATCTCGCCGGATTTTTCATCCATATAAAGAAGCATATTTCCGTTAGGACTCTTAGCCTTCAAGGTCATAGTAGCGAGCTTATCCGCATCACTTCTCCAAGAAAGCTGATAATAATACTGTTCAACCGCAGAGGTATTGCCGGCTGAACCGTCCTCGGCAAACAACGTCAGTGCCATTGGGAACACCATAAGTATAGCGAGAAGCATCGCCAATATTCTTTTTTTCATATCTGCGTCTCCTCCCTTACCTATAGCTTAATTCACTTGTAATCGTAGTTACAAATGAGGTCATCTTACCAATTAATGATGTGAACAATAGCAAGATAAACATAATAAATACCATACCAACGATTGTTGCAATGATTGTCAAAATGTTCTTGCCCATTGAGTAGTCGTGTGTTACCTGCATACCGATGATAATCAAGAATACCATCCAAATAGCCGCAATTACAACGATAATTGATGTAATTTGAGCCTCTGTACCAACCAAAACGTTGGTCAAGACAGTTGATATTATAACAAACAGCGGCATTGGGAACAATGCGTATGACGTTGCAATAAAGATATCCTTCAAGCTACCCTCACCGTCAAACAAGGTGGTGAAGCACCAGTTTGCAACAATGAAGAGTGCAAGAGGAATTAATACGGACAGCATCTGTGAAAAGATCGTGCCGTACTCGCCCTGTGGGTTGTAGTAATATCCCTGACCGATTGACTGATAATAGAATGCAACTACAGTTAAAGCAACAAAAACAATGGATGCTCTGATTGTACCGCGTTTTTCATGCTTCAAATCCCAATAACCGTCAAATGGGTGGAATGAAAGATGCAAGCCAAAGCAGAGCTCAGCTATAAAGCCACGCTTTGCACCGTTTGTTGCAGCCTCTTTGTTTACCTTACCCATCCAGCCAAACGCCTTAATTAAGATAATAAATGCTGCAATTATACCAACTACAACAAGCACAAACCAATCTGCCATTATTTCCGCACGGATTTCCTTAAATGCCAAAGCGTAGTTTTCTGTATCGAAGGCGTTTTGGAAATATGCTATAGCCTCGTCATATTCACCTGCACGGTAAAGTGCCTTACCCATAGCAACGTAGGCTGTGTCGAAGTTGTTGTTTCTTGCTAATACGTCATTCCAAAGCTCTGCAGCTTCGTCGTATTTTCTTTCATTCTGCTTTTTAATAGCGCGACTCAAAATTTCAGCATACTGAGTTCTTCTGTAAACAGTAAATGATCTGTTATACTCGTCAAGAACAATAATATTGTCGTTTTGGTAAGTAATAGCGGAAGCCTTTACTATGTTACCAAACTCCGAGCCCTTATCGCCAAAAATATAAAGCAGGTTACCGTCGTTATCGTATGTATAAACCTTGGAACGCTTGCTGTCTATGATTGACCAAATTCCGTCAGGTCCGCTTGAAACGTCACGTATCGTTGATACGCCCGTTGGCGCCGTTTCGTTAGCTGCTGTTTTCTTAGCGTTAAGCTCAACCGCAACCTCACCTGCAGGAGCAAAGAAGCCGTTACGCTTCATAATATCTGTACCGTTTGCATTTAAGAGTCTTACAGGAGAATAGTCACTCGTCTTACTTGTGATACCGTCAACCTGATTTTGCTCATAGTCGCTTGGGAAGATAATTGTACCGTATACAAACTCGCCTGTTGTTGTATCAAGCTCAAGGTTTGCATATGTTGTTGGTGTGTTACCTTGCTCAACCGCTGCGGGAGCAATGAGAGCTAAGAGAGCCGCAAGACCCTGCACCGCAACCTTTGGAGCACCGATAAAGTTGATAAATTCACCATGGGAGGTCATTACCAAAATACCGTTTTTAGTCATTTCGGGAGCAACGTAAATTCTACCGTACTTATCAACTACGCAGCTAACAGGGTCATAGCTATCAACAAGCTCAGACCTTGGCTGACCGATAGTACGCTTATATTCAAGTGTCTCCTGGTCGAAAACTACAATTCTCTTGTTACCCTTATCACAAACGTAAAGTCCTCTGTAGTCACCCTCATCAACAACAAAGGTGCTTGTTGGGGTATTGAAGGTGTCCTCAACACCGTCAGAGTTTATAAATGTTTGAATGTAACCGTTATCCTTTAACTTATAGTTACTATCGAGAACGATAATTCTGTTGTTTCCCTTGTCTGTCAGGTAAACGTTGCCCTCTCTGTCTGCTTCAATGTCAGACGGTGAGGAAAGGTCCTTATCAAGACCCATTTTTGTAAATGTGTATGCACCGCTTCCACTTGGTACGTAAGCATCAGGCGAGTCAAGAACCAATCCGTCAATTGAATACGTATATGTGGAATATGGAATTACTGCGTTTATTCCAAGTGGCAAAACCATCAAAAGGGCGCATACGAGAACGAAAATTCTTGTTAATTTTTTCTTCATAAGTCCCCCTTAGTCCTTCATACCACTGGATGCCATTGTTTCGATGATGTTACTCTGTGAAATGATAAATACAAGGATAGGCACAATCATCATAATAACAGTTGCAGCCGCTGAAGCACCTGCACGGGCAATACCGCCGGCGGTAATCTGGCTGATTGCGTAGTTAAGAGTCTTTAACTGCTCACTGAAGATGTACTGTGACGAGCCTGTATTCCAAAGGCCTTGGAATGAATAAATAATAAGTGTTAACCATGCGGGCTTAACCATAGGCATAGCGATTACCCAGAAGGTTCTGAACTCACTGCAACCGTCAAGACGGGCGCTTTCAAGAACGTCGTCTGAAATTGAGGAATCCATAAACTGCTTCATAAGGTAAAGACCCATTGACGAGCCCCACGCCGGAATGATTATGGCAAACAGGTTGTCCATAAGACCAAGTGTGGAAAGTGTCAAGAAGTTTGCTATTGCAGTTACGGTTGAAGTAAACATAAGGGATCTCTGAATAATCCAGAAGCAGCCCTTTCTACCCGGGAATGGTATTTTTGCGATTGCGTAAGCAGCCAAGGACGAGAATAAAAGGTTACCGAACGTACCTGCTGCCGTAATAAATACTGTGTTAAATATGTATCTTGAAAAAGGTACCCAAGAATCACTCAAAAGTGTAAACAAGTCACCAAAGTTCTTTCCTGTTGGATGCTGAACATAAAATCTCGGTGGGAACACCCACAATTCATCCAAAGGCTTCAAGGACTGAATGATTACATAGTACATAGGCAGGAACATGAACACACCCATTATAATAAGGAAGAATGCAATTCCTGCGTCGCCTCCTACCGAACGGTTGAGGACAACTTGATGATTTCGAACTCTCATTTTTTGCATAATTATTGTCCCACCTTCGATAGCATTTTGTTTACGAGCGTATTAGCTCCTATCATTATTAAGAATAATACAAAGGCAATAGCCGATGCATATCCTACCTCCCATCTCTGCGAACCGTAGTCCTCAAGACAGTGCATAATGGTATGACACGAATAGTTAACCGACGGGAAGCCGCAAAGCGCGGTAACAACGCCGCCGAAGCCGAAGGAACCGGTAATAGCCATAACCGCACCGAACATAAGCTGCGGTCTCATCATAGGCAAGGTAATAAACCAAAGCTCCTGCCATCTGTTTTTAATACCGTCAACGGCTGCTGCCTCAAAGAGGCTTTTGTTAATTGTTTGCAAGCCGGCAATGAATGATAGGAACGCAGTACCCAGTGACATCCAAAGGGCAACGACAATACAAAGGGTCATTGCGTAATTTTCGTCGTGGAACCACAAAATAGCGCTATCTATCAAGCCGAGGTCAAGTAGAACACCGTTTACCCAACCGTATGCGTCGTCTGAGAACAAGGTTGCCCAGATAAGATATACGGAGCCTGAAATTGACGGTGCATAGAATACGAGCGTTACAAGCGCTCTGATTCTTGGAGATAGCTCGTTAATAAACCAAGCTACCAAGAATGAAAGGATATAGGACACAGGTCCTGTAATCATAGCAAACACAAGAGTGTTTTTACAAGCAAGGAGGAATATATCGTCCTCAAAGAACAATCTTGTATAGTTGCTGATGCCTATGAACATATCCCAGTTGAATTCAAGCATATTGAAGTTTGTAAAGCTGAGTACCAAGGAAAGCACAACGGGGAATACAGTGAAAAGGATGAACACGAACATAAAGGGCGCAATCATAAGATACGCTATTTTATTTCTCTTCATTTCGTGCCAAGTCCACTGACGCCAGGTCATATCTTTTCTTGCAACGATTTTTTTCTTTTCAGCATTTGAATCATTTACAGCAATAGTGTTGTTTTGAGTAGCCTCGCTACCTGTTGCCTCTGCCGTGGCAGTGGCAACGCCTGCGTCCTCAACAACCTGTGAATTTTCATCAACACTATTAACTTGTACAGCTTCTTCAGCTTCAACTGCTTCGTCGTTTAAATTTTTACGATCTTCCATTTACAGTTTCTCTCCTTTAATAGTTATATAATGAAAATTACTTTTCGTTTTGCTCTTCTTCTAACTGTTTTTTGTAGTTTTCTAAGTCAGTCATATATTGGTCGTGTGTATACATATCAAATTCTTCACGCTTTCTCGTGATTTCCTTATTGATGGTAGGTACATAACTGAGTAGCGCATCAGCAGGGTCCTTACCCTCATTGTAAGCTGCCAAGAACGCGAAGCTTACATAACGGGCAAGATAGTAGCTACCCGGATGGTTCGGAACTGCATTAAGGCTATCAAACTGTGCGTTGATGTTTGCCCATTCCTCAGTTGTCCAAGGAAGCTCCATAAGAGCTTCTCTGTTTGCTGTAGCAGGTCTTGATGCGATACCTACGATAGATACGATTTCATCAGAATAGTCAACCTGGAAATCATCACTTACATACCATTTCATAAATTCCCAAGCGCCATCTCCGTTGTCGCATCCGTCAAGCATTACGCAGCCTGTAACGGTTGCCATTGATGTATTGTTAATAACCTTGTTACCGTCATCGTCGTAAACCAAGTTACCGTTTTCATCCTTAACCTCATAGCCGGGCAACGGAACAAAGCCCCAAAGACCTGAAAGCTCTGATGCGAAGATAGCAAGCTGGTTACAGGTTGTGTATGATGATATACCGATTGGCATTTCACCGGTTCTGAAACGGTTTGCAAAGTCAAACTGATATGGCAATGAATATTGTGTGTAAAGATTACAAAGCTTTGTAAACGCCTCAAGAACGCCTACATTATCAAAATTGATACGCAAGCCGGGAATACTTTCCTGTCCGGGTTTAACAGGCGCATCAGTAGAGTACGCCTCGTTACCGCTTTGATAAATAAAGGTATAAATATCGTTTGCAATACCTATTTCCATATTGTTATACTGGAGAACAGGCAAAATTGACAAAAGGTCATCCCATGTCTTGATGTCGTTAATGCTGTAGCCAAGAGAAGCCAAAACGTCCTTACGGTAGAACATCATTGAGAATGAAAGTGAGTCAGGCAAGCCGTAATACAGCTCTTCAACAACGCCAACCTCAGGAGATTTCTCTGTTACGGTTGTATCGTAGTTGTAAAGTGTAAGCGGTATCATTGCCGCCTCAGGGAATTCATCCTTGATGTCCTTCAAGCCCAGCTTTGCATCCTTCTCCATAAATTCATTCAAAGGAATAACAGCATTACGCAAAGCGTAGTCGATAATCATTGTGCTTGATTCCATAAGCGATACATCAGGACCAACGCCTGCCAATACAGATGGCAAAAGCGTACCGCCTGAAACAAGCTTCAAGTCAACCTCTATCTTGTGCTGTGGGGTAAATTTATTTTCAATAAGATTTCTTATGATTTGCGCCTGGTCACGTCCTGTAACAACCCATACCTGAATGCGGTTGTCATTAGCATTTTCCTCGCCATCTTCACCTGAGCTGATTGCGCTATAGTCGGTGATAAAGCTTGCGAAGAACAATTTGATTTCAAACCAAAGTGATACGAAGAAGTTCGCTTCATCATCAGGTAATTCCTCGTTCACGCTCTGAAGCGTATAAGCATCAACCTGCAATGGCTGTGTCTTTACGCTATTAATCCAAGTACCTAAGGAACCAATGTGGGATTTAAGAGTACTCAAGTTGCCTGCAATCTCTTTTTCATCCCTTGCCATTTTTTCAAGGAGTAAATAAACCTGCTCAATAGTTGAAGTCTTTTCACTCTTACCGCCTGTCTGTTCAACAAGCTTATCGTAAACGCCCTTCAATCTATTTGCTTCAATTACCATTGTATTAAGAACATCAGGCATTACTCTTGCAAAGCCATAGTCACGGTTTGCGTCAGGTGTTGAGCCTGTAAGCTTCAAAATTTCAAGGTAAGATGCGTTGATATTGCTAAGAGATGCACTAACATCGTTAACAATCTCTGCCATTTCGCCCAAGCTAACCTCAAGTCTTAATGTATAGCTCTTGCCCTTTTCAAAATAGAATTGGAATGGCTCCTCGGAACCGTCACTCAAGAAAATTGTGCTCCAGCTGTCAGCATATGGGAAACGGCAATTGTTAGCTTCTTCAAAAGGTACGCTGCCGTTATATATTGAATTATCATCGTTGCACCTGATGTACAATTTTCTTGAAACATACATACCTGAAAGAAGCGCCTGCTTGTATCTTATGGCTAAGGAATAAAAACCGCTTTCCTTAATATCCTTGCCGTCGATAGTGTATTCCATCCACTCGCCAACGTTCTGCCATTTTTCTTTACCGGCAGTGTTGAGAAGAGTGTACATCGAAGACTGCTCACCTGTACCTGTAACACCCACTGTAATAGGAGAGGTTCTATCGTTAACAGGGTACATTGTAACTGCAGAAACATAGTCGGGAGTTTCCGCCTGGAAAACGTGCGTTGCGTTGGCAGAAACGCTGTTTTTATCAGGTGTTGCGCCAAACTTGTCCTTTACGGTTGCAAGATACTCTTTATATGTAGGCAATTTTTGTGCTGGCTTGAGAGTGATTGACTTAATAATCATCGGCTCTCTCTGGCTTTCAAAGGAAATGGTGTTTTCTCCACCGTCAAAATAAAACTCAAACGGAGCAGAAATATAACCGTTAGCATCGGCAATAGAATACTTTGACCACTTGTCAACGAGCTCAACGTTTGGACGGATGTCGTTACCTAATTCACCGTCACCCATATCCTCTTGTTTGAAGATTGGATTGCCCTTTTCGTCGTACAAGTAATCATATTGCCAAACCTTTGTCAATACAATTGAACGAGCCTCAGAGAACGGAACTGAATCATTGATGTAGAAAACACGCTCAATTGAGTTGGACTTATCACCCTCGTGGCAGTATACAATTTCAATAGTGTAACGCGCACCGTCATACTCGGGATTATCCTTGTTCTCCGTCTTTGGAACGTTAACAACGAAAGTAATCGTACCGTTGTCAGGCACAACTATGCTTTCACTCTTTACGCCGTCAATTTCCTTTTCGGTTACTGGGATTGTGCTTTCCTTTCCATTGGACACATAAATGTTATCCTTTATAGAAACGGGAATTTCACCCTCTCCCTTCCCGACGTTTAATTTGTCGTATTTTGCATCATACTCATCGTAAGAAATCATACTGAGTATGTCACTTACGTCAGAGATAGATGGCGACGAGAAGCTTTGACTTCTTGTCGCATTGTCAGCGGCACTGACAATCAGCGTGAGAGGTAAAACCATCATCACAGCCAAAAGCATCGCTAACAATTTTTTCGCCTTTGTTTTCATAAGAAATCCTCCGTTTTAATTTATTATGCCTCGGAAGCGTCGAGGCATAGTGTATATATTACGGGTATATTTTATCACAACTATATAATAAAGTCAAGTTGATTTTTTGCACAAATTGTACAATAACATTTCCAAGGACTGTAAATCCGCTTGTTTTTTTCCATTTTATGGACTTGAGCTTAATTTCATTTTGTCACTTTCATTTACAAAAATCGCCAAATCCCTTGATAATCGTGGGGGTTTGGATTTTGTAATGTTTTTATAGCATTTTTTACCTGTTGTGCAAATTGCACAAAAAACTCGTGAAATTTTTGGCACCTTTAACGGACGATTTTCCTTTGTTTTTTTCGGAATATTCTTGACATTGCAAGTGTTGACGATTATAATTAAGATAGCAAAATATAGGAGGAACCAAAATGTACTATTTAGGTATTGACTTGGGCGGCACAAACATCGCCGCTGGCATCGTAAACGAGAATTACGAAATTGTTAAGAAGAAGAGCACTCCGACTCTTGCAAACAGAGACGGAAAGCTTATCATAAAGGATATGGCGGAGCTTTGTCGCAATCTTATTGCAGAATGCGGCTTAACCCTTGACGACATTGCATACGCAGGAATTGCTACTCCCGGTACTGCTAACTCCGAAACAGGTGTCGTTGAGTATGCCAACAATCTCCCATTCAAAAAATTCCCTATAGCTGACTTATTGAAGGAATATTTGGGTATCAAAGAGGTTTACATTGAAAATGACGCTAATGCTGCTGCAAAGGCTGAGGCAATCGCAGGCGCAGCTAAAGGCGCTAAATATTCGGTAATGATCACTCTCGGTACAGGTCTTGGCGGCGGTATCGTTCTTGACGGTAAGGTTTATTCCGGCTTCAACCATGCAGGTGCTGAGCTCGGTCACATTGTTATTGAAAAGGATGGCAAGCAGTGTACCTGCGGCAGACGTGGCTGTTGGGAAACATACAGCTCCGCAACAGGTCTTGCCAATATGACAAGAGAGCATCTTATCAAAGCAAGAGAAGAAGGCAGAAAAACAATCATTGAAGACATGATAGGCGGCAACCTTGATAATTGCAATGCAAGAGTTTCCTTTGCTGCTATGAAGCAGGGTGACGAGGTTGGAAAGGAAATCGTTGACGAATATATCTCATATCTCGCAAGCGGTATTGCTACAATAATCAACATCTTCCAGCCAAACGTTCTTTCAATCGGCGGCGGTGTTTGTGGCGAAAAGGATTATCTTTTGAAGCCGCTTGAAAAAGAAGTATTCGGTCAAACATACACCAAAACAGGAGTTTCTCCTCAAACTGAGCTCAAAATTGCAGAGCTTGGTAACGATGCAGGTATCGTTGGTGCTGCAGTATTGGGACTTTAATCAAAAACAAAACCGTGGCAAATACTCCACGGTTTTATTTTTAAATTCACAAAAATCAATCACGAAAGGAGGCACATATGGACTTTAACACGCCCGTCAAGTCACTGTACGGTGTTGGCGAAAAAATAGAAAAGTATCTACACTCCGCCGGACTTTTTTGCGTCAAAGACTTAATTTACCATTTGCCGAGAGCCTATCAAAACCGCGGCGACATTCGTAGCGTTAACGACATAAGCTCATACAACGAATTCCATTCATACATTTTAACAATTGCCTCCGAGCCTAAGGTGGCAATGGTCAAGCGCGGTATGAATATTATGAAGGTGCGCGCCTTTGATGACACAGGCGTAGTCCACATCACATATTTCAACCAAAACTATCTCAAGGACATATTCACCGTTGGTTCTGCCTTCAGGTTTTGGGGCAAAATTACTCAAGAAAAGCGTACCCTGTGTATGTCTTCTCCGTCTTACGAGCCGATTTTATCCTCAAGAGCTTTAGCTCCCTTAATACCCGTTTACCCATTATCGTCCGGATTAAACCAAAAATTCTTAGCTAAGCTGATAAAAGAGGTAGTTGACAGTCTCCCTTCCTTTTTGATTGATTATTTACCCAGCGAGATAAGATTGAAAAATAATCTTTGTACCTTAGGCTTCGCTCTAAAAAACATACACACACCCGAGAGTGAAGAGGCACTCAATTCAGCTATCAAGCGTTTGACCTTTGACGAGTTGTTTATATTCGCCCTTTCCATTTCAAAAATGAAAAGTGTGCAATCCACAAAAACAGCGCCCGTGATAAGGGATACTGACGTTTCTCCTCTTTTGAGTTTATTAAGCTATGCGCCAACCAACGCCCAGCTAAAAGCAATAGAAGAAATAGGTTACGACCTATGTCCAAGCAACGTTCTTGAACAATGCGTTCCCATGAATAGAATAGTTGTGGGCGACGTTGGTAGCGGCAAAACCTTATGTGCCGCCGCTGCCGCTTATATGGTATGCAAAAACGGGTTCCAATGCGCTTTAATGGCTCCTACTGAAATATTAGCCTTTCAGCACTACGAGTCCCTATATTCTCTTTTTGAAAAGTTAGAAATTTCCTGCGAGCTTTTAACAGGCTCCACTCCTGCAAAAGTCAAAAGAGAGATACTGGGTCGCTTAAAATCAGGAGAAACAAAGCTAATCATTGGCACTCACGCGTTAATACAGGACTGTGTTGAATTTAACAACTTAGCTCTCGCCATAACCGACGAGCAGCATCGCTTCGGCGCTAAGCAAAGAGCCAATTTATCAGACAAAGGAATGAGTGCGCACACTCTTGTAATGAGCGCGACCCCTATACCAAGAACCCTTTCGTTTATGATGTACGGCGACCTTGACATTTCTCTAATCAACGAAATGCCACCGGGCAGAAAAAAGGTTTCCACCTATGTGGTTGACGAGGGATACCGTACAAGATTAAACGGATTCATAAAGAAGCAGGTTGACGAAGGGCATCAAGTATATATCGTTTGCCCGAGTGTAGAAGAAAAGCGTGATGATATTGACAACGCATCGGACTACGACCCATTTTCTCTTACCTTGGAGGATAATACTCCACCATTGAAAGCCGCCATTGAATACGCGGAGGATTTACAAGAAAACGTTTTTCCAGATTTAAAGGTTGCTTTTATTCACGGCAAATTAAAATCCCGTGAAAAGGACAAGATAATGATGGAATTTGCAAACCGAGAAATAGATATTCTCGTTTCCACCACAGTTATTGAGGTTGGAGTTAACGTACCAAATGCCACTCTTATGATTGTGGAAAATGCAGAGAGGTTTGGTCTTTCCCAGTTGCACCAGCTACGAGGCCGTGTCGGCAGAGGTAACGCCCAGTCCTATTGTGTGCTCGTTTCTGATAGCAAGGGGGAAAAGTCCATTGAGCGTTTAAACATAATGAAAACCATCTATGATGGTTATATTATTGCAGAGCGTGATTTGCAAATGCGAGGACCCGGAGATTTCTTCGCAAGTGGCTCATTAATCCGTCAAAGCGGCGACACAGGATTGACCATTTCCAAAAACTGTCGCGACAACGAGCTTGTTCAAAATGCATTTGAAAGTGCGCACGCTTTGCTAAAGAGCGATCCAAATTTATCCGATTCAAGCCATATACCTTTAAGGTTGGAATTAGAAAAGTCTATTAATGAAAAAGCTTCAACAATAAATTAAGAGGGCTGAAAATCAGCCCTCTTAATTTATTTAACCGTGAAATAATTTCTTTGTTTGATATGCAGGCTCGCAGGTCAGGTTTACGCCCAGCTTTCTAAACGTTGTCACATCAACAGGTGACAAAATCACCGAAGAATGAAGCTCCGCGCCCTTTAGCTCCTTCAAGCAATCCATTGCACGTTTTGCAGTTTCACTGCTTGCCGCAGTAATAGCCAATGCAATCAACACCTCGTCAGTATGTAATCTTGGGTTATGATTACCGAGATTTTCCACCTTTAGCTTCTGTACCGGCTCCAAAACGTCGTGAGAAATAATATCTATTTCTTTATCAATACCCGCTAACACCTTTACAGCATTAATAAGCACCGCGCTCGAAGCTCCCAAAAGGGACGAGGTTTTGCCTGTTACAATTCTTCCGTCGCAAAGCTCGATTGCTGCCGCAGGTCCTTCAGTTTCCGCTGCTCTATCCAGCGCCGCCTGAATACATTTTCTCTGCTTTGCGTTAATTGCGCTTTGATTCATAAGAAGCTTAATTTTGTTTATTTCGTCCTCACACATATTGCCCTTACGCTGTTGGCAAAGTGCATTATAGTATCTTCTTATAATCTCATTATTCGCCGCTTCCCTTACCGCCTCGTCGTCAACAATACAGTTGCCAACCATATTAACGCCCATATCTGTTGGAGATTTGTACGGACACTCGCCCATAATACCCTCAAACATAGCGCGAAGCACAGGGTAAATTTCAACGTCGCGATTGTAGTTTACCGCGGTTTGACCGTATGCTTCCAAATGGAAGGGGTCCAGCATATTAATGTCGTTTAAGTCAGCAGTTGCCGCCTCATACGCCACATTCACAGGATGAGACAGCGGAATATTCCAAATCGGGAAGGTTTCAAACTTAGCGTATCCCGACTTAATACCCCTTTTATATTCGTGATAAATCTGAGACAAGCAGGTAGCCATCTTTCCGCTACCCGGACCGGGTGCGGTCACAACAACCAAGGAGCGTTCGGTTTCTATATAATCATTCTTACCGTAGCCCTCGTCACTCACGATATATTCAATATCGTAAGGATAGTTCTTAATATCAAAATGTCGGTACACCTTTATACCGAGCTTTTCAAGCTTGTTTTTAAACACCTCCACACTCGGTGTTGAAACGTATCTTGTCAAAACGACGCTACCGACATAAAGACCGAAGCCTCGGAAAGCATCTATCAAGCGAAGAACATCCAAATCATAGGTAATGCCAAGATCCCCTCTTACCTTATTCTTCTCTATATCGGCAGAGTTAACTGCAATTATAACCTCCGCTTGTTCCTTTAACTCCGTAAGCATTCTGATCTTACTATCAGGCGCAAAGCCAGGCAAAACCCTGGAGGCGTGAAAGTCATCAAAAAGCTTGCCACCAAACTCAAGATAAAGCTTACCGCCAAATTTAGCTATTCTTTCCTTTATTTTCTCAGATTGCAGCTTCAGGTATTTGTTATTGTCAAAGCCTATTCTGTACATAAAACTCCCCTTATCTCAGCTTAAAATGTCGCGGTAACCCACCATCAAGCTGAATTTTTCTCTCTCCTAATATTAACGGTGCCAAGTATTTTTCGCACTTGTCCGTTACAAAATTTCCTTCGCTATTTATAAATTCCTTCGGCACATATTTGGTCTTGTTTGCTACCAAATAAGCATCCACACAAGCAATATCAACGCTATACTCCCCTGCCCTGCGTACAAAGGCGGACATTTTGCCGCTTTTGCCCTCAAGGGCAAGCTTAGCTGATGCCTTGCCAATTTCCTCGCTTTCCAAAAGGTCCGTCAAGGAGGCAATGTGCGAAGCGCAACGTTGCGACAAATTAAGCTCAATCGAGCGCACCTTACACTTTAATTCTTTTTTCACCGCATTTTCAAGAGCTTTGCCAATACCCGCCAACGCCCCGTGACCGAAAGCGTCCATTTCCTTTACAGGTTGGTCAAAATTTACCCCCTCGCAAACGCCGACAAGTATGGGCTTACCGGGAGCAAGCGTTTTTTCGACATCTGCCAAAAATCGTTCCCTTGAAAAATCACCCTCAGGCAAATAAACAAGCGAGCAACCGTAGCCAAGCCTTAACATTGGCAAGGCACAAGCGCACCCTAACCACCCAGTGTCGCGTCCCATCACCTCAACGATAGTAACTGAGGGTAAATCGTACGAGGAAACATCCTGCCAAAGCTCGCACACGCTTGTTGCAATATACTTTGCACAGGAGCCGTAGCCGGGGGTATGGTCTGTCAGCACCAAATCATTATCAACCGTTTTAGGCACGCCGATTATCGACACGTCTATAGACATTTTCTTGGCATAAGCACTTAGCTTTGCCACAGTATCCATAGAATCGTTGCCGCCAACGTAGAAAAAATATTTTATATCGTATTGGTCAAGCCTTTCAAAAATTTCCTTGTAAACCAAAGAATCAATGTCATTTGGTAGCCTCATACGGCAAGAGCCGAGAAAGGCACCGGGAGTGTCCCTCAGTAAAGATAGCAGAGAGCTATCCTTACACAAGTAATTAAGTTCAACTATTTCATTTTTTAAAAGTCCCGATATGCCGTTTTGCATACCAAAGACCTTTGCCACATTTCCATCCAAACCACGCAACAAGCCCACAAGAGAGGAATTTATCGTACTTGTAGGACCACCCGACTGACCAATAATTGCGTTTGTCTTAATTTTACTCATTAAAATCTCCGC
This sequence comes from Eubacteriales bacterium, assembly GCA_045532975.1. GTDB lineage: Bacteria > Bacillota > Clostridia > Oscillospirales > CAG-272 > RGIG2000. The sequence continues at coordinate 39,160 of JAZSGX010000091.1, forward strand.
ATATCAACAATTAGTATAACATATTTTAAAATAAATGTCAAATACATTTGAACCATTTTTGTCTTATTTTTTTATTATTCTGTGCAAAAATTTATTTTTTCAACATTCCATAAGTAATCTTACGAATTTTATTGATTTTTCACAAGTTTTTTCTAATTTGCTATTTATTTTTTCAACAATATGTGATATAATAAGGTTACAAAGGATTATTCTTTGAATTGGTCAGAAGCGAGGTGCTACTATGAAGATGAATTTCACAGCAAGACAGATGAGAGTTTATGACTCGGTTAAGGAAACGGCTGAAAAGAAGCTTTCCAAGTTTGACAAGTTCTTCCCCGAGACAGCCGAGATGGATGTAACCTTCTCAATGCCTAACGGACTTGAAAAAATCGAGGTAACCATTCGTTCCGAGGGCTTTGTGTTCCGCGCAGAGGAGGCAAGCGAGGCATTTGCTACCTCTGTTGACCGCGCAATCGATGCTCTTGAACGTCAGATAAGAAAAAACAAGACAAGGCTCCAAAAGAAAATAAGAGCCGAAGGCTTTGAGCTTTTAGATGTGAGCGAAGAAAAAATTGAGGAAGAAGAATACAGCGCTGTAAAGGTAAAAACATTCCCATTTAAGCCTATGAGTGTTGAGGAAGCCATTTTGCAAATGAACCTTGTCGGTCACGATTTCTACGTTTTCAAGGATGCAGAAACTCTTGAAACATGTGTTGTTTACAAAAGACACGCAGGTGGCTACGGTCTTATCGTGCCTGAAATTTAAAAATTCACAGATAAAATTATTGTTTGATATAAAAAGCCGACCTCGGTCGGCTTTTATTACGGATTTATTGTTGAATTAATTCTTTCCGTATGGTAAAATATTTTATATAATGATTTTAGGAGAGTTTATTATGGAGCTTAAAAAAATTTTATCCTGTGTTGACCACACATATTTAAAGCAAAACGCAATATGGGAGGACATTAAGAAAACCTGTGACGAAGGTATGGAGTTCAAAACTGCTTCTGTCTGTATTCCACCGTCATTTGTGAGCCAAGCAAAAGAATACGTGGGAGATAATTTGAAAATTTGCACAGTTACAGGCTTCCCAAACGGTTACGCAACCTCAAAATCCAAATGCTTTGAATCAAACGAAGCGGTTAAAAACGGTGCTGACGAGGTTGACACCGTTATCAATATTGGAGATTTAAAAAGCAAAAATTATGACAAAATAAAAAACGAGCTGATATCAATCAAGGAAAGCGTTGAAAACAGAATTTTAAAGGTTATTATTGAAACCTGTCTTTTAACCGACGAGGAAAAGATCAAAATGTGCGAGCTTGTAACCGAAAGTGGCGCAGATTTCATTAAGACATCCACAGGCTTTTCAACAGGCGGTGCTACACGGGAGGACATTATCCTCTTTTCAAAGCACGTTGGCAAAAACGTCAAAATCAAAGCCGCTGGCGGTATTGCAACACTTGATGATGCTATTGACTTTATTAATCTCGGTGCATCCCGTTTGGGAACGAGCCGAATAGTAAGCATAGTTAAAAACCAAGGAGGGAACGCAAATGGATATTAAATGCCCAACCCCACATATAAATGCTACTTTCGGGGACTTTGCAAAAACAGTTTTGATGCCCGGTGACCCACTCAGAGCAAAATATATCGCAGAAAGCTTTTTGGAAAATCCGCGCCTTGTAAACAACGTGCGCGGTATTCAAGGCTACACAGGCACATATAAGGGTATCCCTGTTAGCGTTATGGCAAGCGGAATGGGTATGCCTTCTATCGGTATTTACTCCTACGAGCTTTTCTCCGCCTTTGGTGTTGAAAACATTATTCGGGTTGGCTCCGCAGGCGGTATGCAAAGCAGCATAAGGGTAAGAGATATAGTAATCGGCATGGGCGCTTGCACAAACTCCAATTACGGTAGCCAATATGGGCTAAACGGAACGTATGCACCAATTGCGAGCTACAAATTACTCCGCACCTGTGTAGATAAAGCTGAGGAAATGGGGCTTTGCTATCACGTTGGAAGCCTCCTTTCCAGTGACACATTCTATTCTGACGATACCACGTCCGACTGGGGCAAAATGGGTGTTATGGCAGTGGAAATGGAAGCGGCAGCGCTATATATGAATGCGGCGCGCTTAGGCAAGAATGCACTTGCCATTTGCACAATATCCGACCATCTATTAACAGGCGAGGCAACAAGCAGCGAGGAAAGGCAAAACAGCTTTACCGAAATGATGACCTTAGCCCTTGAAACTGCAATAAAGCTATGAAAAGAATATTTTTAATTGTACTGGACAGCTTCGGCATCGGAGAGCTACCGGATGCCGACAAATTTAAAGATGCAGGAGCTAATACCTTAAAAAGCGTTTCCTCATCACCAAAGCTGAAAATACCTAACCTTATACGCTGCGGTCTTGGCAACATTGATGGGGTTAACTGTATCAAAAAAACAGACACTCCTATGGGTATTTTTGCAAAATGCGGTGAAAAATCAATGGGCAAGGACACAACTGTTGGTCACTGGGAAATAGCAGGAGTTATTTCAGAAAATCCATTGCCAACATACCCACAGGGCTTTCCAAAGGAAGTGATTGATGAATTTGAAAGGCTAAGCGGCAGAGAGGTTATATGCAACCTACCCTATTCGGGCACAGAGGTTATAAAAAAATACGGTCAAGAGCATATTGACACAGGGAAACTGATAGTTTACACCTCAGCTGACAGCGTTTTCCAAATTGCCGCCTGCGAGGACGTTGTACCCGTGGATGAGCTATACGATTATTGCAAAATCGCAAGAAAAATGCTTGTTGGCAAGCACGGTGTTGGCAGAGTTATTGCCCGCCCGTTCATCGTAAAAAACGGTGAATTTATAAGAACTGCAAACAGACGCGACTTTTCCATTGAGCCAAGCGGTAAAACTGTGCTTGATGCTTTGGCGGAAAAAGGCTACGACGTTTACGGAGTTGGAAAGATAAATGATATTTTTGCAGGACGCGGTATAACCAAGCATTACCCAACGCACTCAAACCGCGAGGGAATTGACGTTACCCTTGAACTGCTAAAGGAGGACTTTTGCGGTCTTGCCTTTGTTAATTTAGTTGACTTTGATATGCTATACGGACACAGAAATGATATTGACGGCTATGCCTCTGCTCTTTCCGAGTTTGATAGCTTCTTACCACAGATAGTAAATGACTTAAAGGAAGACGACCTGCTGATTATAACCGCTGACCACGGCTGCGACCCCGGGGATACAAGCACAGACCACACCCGTGAATACGTACCTTTAATTATAATCGGCAACGGTGTTACACCGAAAAATCTTGGCACATTCGACTCATATTCCGTAATAGCATCAACCGTTGCAGAGCTTTTCGGTATTCAATTCAAAGCTGACGGAAAAAGTATTGCAAAACTAATAAAGCCCGAGGGGAGTGTATGATTTTGACAGATTACAAAGCATTAATTGACAAAGCAATAGACGCGCGCGACCACTCTTATTCTCCCTATTCCCATTTTCGTGTAGGCAGCGCAGTTTTATGCGACAGCGGAAGCATTTACACAGGCTGTAATGTCGAAAACGCATCATACGGTGAAACCGTCTGCGCGGAAAGAATTGCTATTTTCAATGCAATTTCAATGGGTGAGCGCTCCTTTTCAGCTATTGCAATAGTTGGCGGAGTGGACGAGATTGCTGACTACACTTACCCCTGTGGCTCTTGCAGACAGGTGCTTTGCGAGCATTGTCCTCCCGAGCTCGAAATTGTACTTTTTAACGGTAAAAACATCAAATTATGCACACTGAGTGAGCTTTTTCCATCATCCTTTGGAAAAGACAGCATCAAATAATCGGTGAACTATTATGAGAATTTACGATATTATCACAAAAAAGAAAAACGGTTTGCCCTTGAGTCATGACGAGATTAAGCTTGCCATTGACGGCTATATGTCAGGGGACGTTGCAGACTACCAAATGTCCGCGCTTTTGATGGCAATCTGCCTAAAGGGAATGGACAAGGAAGAAACGTACCACTTAACAAAAATAATGCTCGAAAGTGGGGAAAGCGTTGACCTTTCCGCCTTTGGTGAGTTATCCGTTGACAAGCATAGCACGGGTGGTGTCGGTGACAAAACAACTCTTATTGTTGCCCCAATTGTTGCCTCCCTTGGATGTAAGGTAGCAAAAATGTCAGGCAGGGGTCTCGGCTTCACAGGTGGCACCGTTGACAAGCTGGAATCCTTGACAGGCTATAATGCAACCCAAGGACCGCAGGAATTTTTAGAGCAAGTGCAAAAAATCGGTATTTCGGTAGTAGGGCAAAGCGGAAATTTGGCTCCTGCTGACAAGAAGCTATACGCGTTGCGTGATGTTACCGCCACTATTGATTCTATTCCATTAATCGCATCAAGCATTATGTCAAAAAAGTTAGCCTCAGGCTCACACAATATAGTTTTAGACGTTAAATGCGGCAGCGGAGCGTTTATGAAAACTCCAAATGATGCCCGCGAATTAGCAAAAGCAATGGTTGAAATAGGTCAAGGCTTTGGCAGAAGCATACGGGCTCTTGTCACAAATATGGACTTACCTCTCGGCTATGCGGTAGGCAATCGCACAGAGGTGTGGGAAGCCATACAGGTGCTTACAGGCAAGGGAGAAAAAAGGCTACGGGAGATTTGTGTTTCTCTTGCGTCAAATTTAGTATCGCTTTCTTTGAACATGGACACTTCTTTAGCCAAAGCAATGGTTGAGGAAGCAATTACAAGCGGCAAAGCCCTTGCAAAAATGCGCCAATGGATTGAATGCCAAGGCGGTGACGTGTCTTTTATTGATAATTATGACAAGCTTTTAGGCGCAAAATATAAGCTTGAATACGTAGCAAAAGCAAACGGTTATATTTCAAAAATGCAAGCTGACACCATTGGTAAAGCCTCTATGCTTTTGGGCGCAGGCAGAATTAAGCTCGGTGACGCTATAGACTATGACGCAGGTATTATTTTCCAAAAAAGCTACGGTGACAAGGTAGCCAAGGGTGACATAGTTGCAGTCCTTTATTCAAATACCAACAGCTTTGACGCGTGTATTAAAGAATTAGACAGTGCTATTACAATAGCCGACGTTAAACCAAGCAACCAAGAATTGATTTTTGATATTGTTTAGTTAAAAATCTCGCCATGTTTTGGCGAGATTTTTTCATTTTATATTGACTATCGAGCAATTTAGATATATAATCATATCATAGTTTATTTTAAGCGAGGCGCTAATATGTTCAAAACCGAATTACACTGTCATTCAAACGACATTAGCTGTTGTGCAAGAGTAAGCACTACCGAAATTATTGAAACCTTTACAAAATCCGGCTACTCCACCTTAGTGTTATCCAATCATTTCAACACTGACACTATGATAAATAGAGGAGCCAAATCCTGGGACGAGTGGATTGATATGTTTATTGGTGCGTATCAAAAGCTAAAGGACGAGGCAGAAGGAAAGCTCAACATTCTTCTCGGTATGGAGCTTCGCTTTGACGAAAACTGTAATGACTATCTTGTTTTTGGCATTACAGAGGAGTTCTTAAAGAAATACCCAAGTATGCTTCAAATGAACCCTCACTCCTTCCACGAAATTGCCAAAGAAAAC
>JAZSGX010000003.1:0-2582 GCA_045532975.1 Eubacteriales bacterium
TCGACCATAAAAACGGTGTACCCTTTAGGGTATGCCGTTTTTATTTTCGCGTATGACAGGTGCGTACCTGCCTTTTGCGTTAGCAAAATAAGGTTCGCCTAGCGAATGAAGCAAATGGGAGCTCGCTCACGATTTGCGCACGAAGTGTTACGAGCAACTTAGTTGCGATGCTTCCTGTCATCTCGGCCACGCGTCTCTAATTCGAACTATCGGGATTATGGTACCGAATTGGAGATTTGAAAAAAGACAACTCAAATTGAGTAGTCTTTTTTCGTTTCTTAGATTTATAAATACAATGTTGAAATTTTTTTGTAAGTATGATATTATAATTTTGTTTAAGAAATCACTAACATTGATAAAGGGGTATGAAATGATACAATCTCTTAACGGAATTTGGGATTACAGAATTGGGAAGGGTGCTTGGCTGAAAAAGCAAATACCCTTTTCTGAGCTTTGTGTAGGCCATTCGGAATGTAGAAAACATTTTGACTTAGAGCATTTTGATGACACAATTCTTTTAAAATTTGACGGCATTACCTATAATGCAAGTGTACATTTGAACGATCATTATTTGGGCAAAATGCTCCCTTACTGTGAATATACCTTTGATGTGACCAAAATCGTTCAAGATAAGAACAACTGTCTTTTTGTTGAAATAGAAGATATAGATGCAAGCTTTGGTCCAAGCGAGGGTTGGGAAAATTATGGCGGTATTATAAGAGATGTATCTATTCTTTACAAAAAAGCCTTTTACATAAGCGATGTTTTTTTCACGCACTCGCTTATAAATGATTATAAGGATGCTGAATACTCTGTTACGGTTTCATCCTCTTTGGATAAATATCGTGTAACACTATCATTAGATGAGGAAATTATAGATACCTATACCGCTAACGAAGTCAACATAAGAACTATCAAAAATATTAAGCTGTGGTCGCCTGAAAGCCCTGTTTTATACACCTTAGAGGTTGAGCTTTTGGAAAACGAAAATGTGGTTGACACATATAAAACAAGGGTCGGTTTTCGTGAATTTAAATGTAATAAAAATCATTTCATGCTAAACGGACAAGACATTTTTATAAAAGGCGTTTGCAAGCACGAAATGTATGGCAAGAATAGCGGACACACTGTTGCCTACGATGATATTTACAATGACCTAAAAATGATTAAGGACTCCGGTTGCAATTTTGTGCGCTTGGTTCATTATCCGCATAATAAGGTAACTCTTGACATAGCTGATGAGTTAGGACTTTTATGCTGTGAGGAGCCCGGAATGTGGCAAGCGGATGTTACAGATTCACAATTAACAAGTGAGTGTCTTGAGGTTTTAAAAAGAACGATTTTACGCGACAGAAATCATCCAAGCATCGTTTTTTGGTTGGCCTTTAACGAATGTGATTTTGACGAGGCTTTCTTAAAAAGTGCCGTGCAACTTTGCCGTGAAAATGACGGGACTCGTTTAATTTCCGGTGCAAATAATATGTCAAACGAGGATACGAAAAAATATTACAATCTTTGCGGTCTTGATTTTTATACTACTCATCCGTATAGTGAAACCTTCGATATGGCAAGAAAAGCAAGCGAGGAGCTATGCGACAAGCCACTTATGTTTACGGAATGGGGCGGATACTATGTTTATGACAATCCACATTTACTAAGCGATTTCTTAATGTCTATGTACGAGCTTTACAAGAACAATGCACTTGCCGGAACCTGCCTTTGGTATTGGGCAGAAATCAACGACTATAACCGTGGTGGTGCTGCATGTGTTGACGGCACTTTAAAGGAAGCTCTTGTAGACTTTGACAGGAAGCCAAATTTAATTTATGATGCTTTTTGTCGCTCACTCAAAAAAATGGACAAGAACTGTACCCCGTACGATAGCTACGAAGCTATTGTTCTTAACAAGCTTTCAAAAGCACCTTTAAAATGCACGGATAAGCCAAGCTATGAAACGCTCTTGTCTATTGTGCGTATGCCGCTTAAAACAAGGCTTGCAAAAACAAGAAAAAAGAAAATAACCATTGGTCCTGTATTGCAGAACGAGGAAATTACGGGCATTTCAATAATCCCTCATTTAGTAACGGAAAAGCCACTTGTATTTAAATGCAACGATACAACTGACTGTATTTCCATATTGGGAATGACATCATTAAATTACGGTTATCCGATTTTAGGAGAATATGGTGAGGATGTAGCGCAAATCTCAATCCAATATGCAGACGGAACAAAGCAAAAGTATATTGCCAAAAACGGACTTGATGTTACAATCGCATATACCTCTGTCGGTTCTTCTAGAATCAATCCGGTAGCCGAAAACGCAAAAAGAGCTTTAATCTTTAGTTATGACAAAAATTTCGAGGAATACATAGTAAGCAAGCTCGAAATAAAGGTTGAGAAAAAACTAATTTCTCAAGTAGAAATCAAATCATTAAATACAAACTACCATGTTATGGTATATGGCGTTTTCATTTAACGCGACCTTTCCAAACAAGCCCAACATGTCTTATACTATAAGGCTTTATCGCACTTTTTAAATGTGGTTCGAGTGTGGTGACGCCACTTCGACCATAAAATCGGTG
>JAZSGX010000021.1:0-33257 GCA_045532975.1 Eubacteriales bacterium
ACCCCTTACACCAAAACCTTTGTTCTACTATTATTTTTAGAATTAAATAATGTTGGGAACTTGCAAAATTTGCAAGTTCCCTTCTTTTTTTGGTATCTGTTTTTTACCCGCGACCTCGTACTCTACCGTACTAAGTACTAGCCCCCGCCAACCTATATCGAACCCGATTTAGAGCGACAAATAAAGTCATATACTGCACTAAAAAACCTTGCTGATTTCTTAATCACCTGCGATTTTTTAATTTGTCTATGTCCTTATTTGTTCGCTCGAAATTTGTGAGGCAATCTGTTAACACATAATAGGCGAGGGGGTTTCAATTGAGAAAGGCGCAGATATATAAAAATATTTCAAGCCTTTATCGGTTGGAAGGCACCGTCTATTATGCGTTACAGACGGGTTCAATATAGGTTGGCGGTGGCTACGTGTACGAGTTCACGGCTTCTGCACTCATTTCACTACCCCCTAAAAGAGGCGTCGCTTAATGCGACAGCCTCTTGAATTATGACATCTATATAAATTTTTCCTTGTAGCTTGGGAACATAGGGGATAAATCCTTTTCGGACACGACAAAATCCACGTCCTTTAAGGTGCAAACGGTATTAAGGTGGGGCTCACCTATTTTTTGCGAATTTAAGAGCAAAACAGACTTTTTTGAACATTCCATCATAGCTTTGCTGATTTGGTTTTCGGAAACGGAATTATCGGTCAGCTTTCCATCGGGAGTGAGGGAGGAAACGGAGAAAAAGCAAACATCTGCGTTAAACTTTCTTATAAATTCCTCGGCAAAGGAGCCAATGTAACCAAATGATATTTTAGAGGCTTCGCCACCGGTTGCAAAAACCTTTACGCTTGATTTCGCAGAAATGAGGGAGGCTTTTGTGCTGTTGGTTACAACAATTATGGAGCTCTTTGCTCCTAAAAGCTTTAAAAGCTGAAGCCCTGTGGAGGAGGCATCTATCATAACCGTGTCACCGTCATTTATCAGATTAAGGCATTTTTTGGCAATGACATCCTTTTCCAAAACGAACTCCTTTTCCCTTTGCTCCTGAGGGGTGCTTTCCCAAGGGAGACTGTTAAAGGAGGCACCGCCGTGGGTGCGTATTATCTTGCCCGCATCGGCTAAAGCCTTCAAGTCCCTGCGGATTGTAGGACCGCTTACGAAAAATTTTGTGCAGAGCTCCTCAATGGTGGCTTGACGGTTTTGGCTCAAATATTCAAGTATGCTGTTTTCTCTGTCTTTGAATGACATTTTGACCTCTTTTCTACCTAAATGATTACTAATCAAAGGCTTTTTATCACAAAATGAGCAACTTGCTCAAAAAAATCCTGTATTGTTGACAATTTTGCTCAAATGTATTATAACATAATTAGTAATTGAAAATCAACGGTTATTTAAAGTAACTTAAAATCAGTTCAAAAATGAGCAAAAGGAGAGAAAAATGAAAAAGCATTTAATCTTATTTATCGTTTTGGCTATGGTGCTTGGGCTTTTGCCTGTCTTTATTTTAGGCGTCGGAGCTGCAAACGAAGGCATCACCGTTACAAGCGATGACGGTAATTACAGTATTACTGTTGAAAAAACAACCTTTAAGAAAGGCGAGCCGATTTTGGTGTCTGCTAACGGTCAGAGCTATTATGATTGGGCAGGTGTTGTTCAAAAGGGCGCTGCGAACTATGACAGTACCCGTTGGCACTACTTGGGTCAATGCGGCTTTGGCGTTTACTTTGACGTAACTCGCGGAAAAACCCTTGAGGCAGGAGAGTATCAGGTTTATCTTGTGCCGAATAACGGCGGATACAACAGTGCAAACGTAAAGATTGACATTACCGTAACAGACGAGGTGTACGATGGAGAGGTAGCGGATCCTTGCGTTGACTACGGTGACTTGACTCAGCTCGTTACAAAGGATGACCAAAGAGTTTTCAAAAAGGGCGAGCCGATTATGATTGCGGCAACAGGTGGCTCAAGCCATTGGATTGGTATTTATGAAAACGTGTATGCTGACAGCTATAAGGCTTGGAAGGATATTAACCAAATGGGCGGCTCGGGAAATTATTACGACTTGAACAGCGCTTATAATTTCACTCCGGGCACTTATCTTGTAAGACTTATGTCCTCTTGGAATAAGCCCTATGAGGCAAGCACGGTGACGGGTATTTACATAACCGTTGTTGACGATACCTACGTTGAGCCTGACGTTGGCGGTGATGATGTTGGTGGCGGTGATGACGTTGGTGGCGGTGACGTTGTAATACCGGAAACCGACTCCGTAACCGTACAAAACGATACCCACACCCTAACGGTAAATAAGACGGCGTTTGCACTTGGCGAGGAAATTTGGGTAACTGCCACAGGCATCAGCGCCAAGGACTGGATTGGCATTGCACCCCGTGATTACAGGGAAGCTACAATTCGTTGGGATTACATCACTACCTTCGGTAACGGAAAAGCTGTTGATGTAAGAACTCTTACTAATGTAGCGGGAGATAACAATCTAAGCAAGCTTAAGGATTTGCCAGAGGGTCTTTACACCATTTATCTTGTTGAAAATGACAATTATTTAAAGAACGCTTATACCTTTAGTATAAACATTTCAATTGGCGCCGTCGAGGACGACGAAAACGGTGTGACAACCGATACAACGGGAGGCTCTTCAACTGTTGTTCCTGCTAACCCCGAAAGCGCAATATATGAGATGACAGGGGAAAATGGCTATGCGGAGGGCACAGTTACCGTAACTGTACCGAAGGAGGCTGTAGGTAACTATAACGTAGCTCTTTTCTGGGGGGATGAAAAGGGCGTGCTTGAGGGCTTCTCAACTCCTACTCGCATAAAGGCAGCTTCTCAAAGCGTTACTTACACCTTTGACAAGAGCGTATTTGTACCCGCAGGAGCCAAGCGACTTTTGGTTTACCTTGAAAACGTGGTAAACGGTCAGATGTCTGAGGAGTTTATCAGTATTGATTTGCCCGAAAACGCACAAATGGAGAACGTGGGCAAGCCTGTTGAAAAATTTTACGTTGTAAGTGACGTTCATATCGGCAGAAGTCAGGAGAGCGTTACAAACTTTAAAAAGCTTATTCTTGAGGCGGTTACGCTAAATCCTGATGGAATTGCAATTTATATTGTTGGTGATATGACGGAAAACGGTGTTGAATCGCAGTATGCGGACTTGATGGCTCTTTATAACGAGGTTTTGGACGCAAACGGAAAATTAGCATCTGACTATCCATTATATATGGCAATCGGCAATCACGATTATCCATCTGCCGCCACGGTGTTTAAGGATTACGCAACCCTGCCAAACGGTACGCATCCCGATGACACAAGCTACGATTTTTGGCTAAACGGATACCACTACATTTTCTTGGGTGGTGACAATGCTTCAGGCTTGAGTGCATATTTCAATGCTGATACACTTGAGTGGCTTGATGGAAAATTGAGTGAAAACCGCGACCCGTCAAGACCTACCTTTGTTTTCTTGCATCAGTCTATTTACAATACGGTTGCAGGCAGCTTGCCGGGTGAGGGCTGGCACGGTGTTTCAAATGAGGACGAGTTTAAGGCGGTGCTTAAAAAATACCCTGAGGTTATGATGTTTAACGGACATAGCCATTGGGAAATGGACTCTCTTTCCAATGCCTTTAACGGTACTGAGGAGCTGCCAATCCACGCCTTTAACTGTGCGTCGGTTAGCTACCTTTGGAACAATAACGGCAAGGAGATTTTGGGTAGCCAAGGCTATTACGTTGAAGTTTACAATGACAGAGTATTGGTAAGAGGCAGAGATATTGCAAACGGACAGTGGGTAAATGCGGCGCAGTATTGCGTTGAATTTGCAGGAAACGATGTTGGTGGCGGCACTGCGTGTGAGCATAGCTTTGTTGTAAGTGCCTTAACCTACGAAAACGGATACCTACAAAGCGGTATGAAAACCGTTGTTTGTCAGGCGTGCGGAATAGAAGCATTTGAAAATGCTGCGCCTATGATAGAGTTCTACGGTTATTCAATCAGCACCTTTAATAATAGCTCAATTTGTGCGGGCTATGAGATTGATTTCGATATGCTGACCGTTTATGAAAAGGCAAACGGGGTAGAAATAACCATCGGCTTTACCGCCGCTGTTTACGAGTTTCTCTCGGACGAGGGCAAGCCGATAAAGGCTGATGGAACAAGCGCCGATGTAACACAGGGTATGGTTGTTAATCAGCTTATACCAAGGGCTAACAGGTACCTTGACCTTATTTTGAGGGCTAAGGATTGGACAGCTTATATGGACACGGAAACGATAATATGCGCATACCTTTTAGAAAAGGACACGGAGGGCAACACAACCGTTGGGTATATTTGTGACACGAGGGTCATAACGGATAAGGCGGAAGGAATAACCTACGGTGAGCTGGCAGCTACATTAGAATAAAAAATCAAGGCTGTCGCTTAATGCAACAGCCTCTTTTAGGGGGTAGTGAAATGAGTGCAGAAGCCGTGAACTCGTACACGTAGGCGTACTTAGTACGGTAGAGTACGAGGTCGCGGGTAAAAAACAGATACCAAAAAAAGAGGGGAACTTGCAAATTTTGCAAGTTACCGACATTATTTAACTCTAAAAATAATAGTAAAATAAAGGTTTTGGTGTAAGGGGGTATCTGTTTTTGGTCTGTGCTTATTGCAACACCCCCAATTTTTTATTTGAGTGTTTCTAAAAGGTTACCGTAGGTAATGGCGGAGGCGGTTTCCTTAATCGTATCGTCGCACAGATAACCGACTGAGCCTTGCTCGATTATAAATAGGCAAAGGCTGATTTGGTGGTCTTTAAATGCGTTCCAATCCTTAGATTTTAAGATAATGTCCACGTATCTGTATTCCTTTTCCAAAACATAGCTTTGTATCTGACCGCTTGTAACCTGACCCTTTGTGCCGTCTGGGTTGATTGGCTTGCCCGAGGTTACAAGGTTGCCAAATGGAGCGGCTACCATACCTATTGTAAACTCTGTTTCGTTCATCTCCTCGTACTTGTTAACAAGGTCGAACTCTACAACGTAGCCTGCACAAATTGAGCTTGAGTCTGTTTCCTGTATGGAGTAGCCGTTAAAGGTGAACAAAGGTGCGGTTTCAAAGGTGTGAACGTAGTCGCAAATTACGCAACGGGAGGCAAGTGCGCCACAAGAGGTATAGCCCTGTGGGTAGGTGAAGGATAAGTCCTCGGCGTAATTGTGCTCGGTTTCTTCAATTGCAAACTGATTTGACTCCTTGTAGTGCTTTTCTTGAATTGTGGAGTAGGTTTCAACCTCAATTGTACCGTCAGCCTTGAAGTAGAGCATAGTTACCATACCTGTGGGAACAGAGGTATCAACGCCCTGTGGGTCAACAAGGAGCTGGGTCACAAGATTACCGTGTACGCCTGTCTGTTGTGACATTACAACCTGTGCGCTTGGGTCGTGACCGCTTATTACCATAAAGATGTTTTCGTACTGAGAAATAAGCTTATCCCACATATGGTCACCGTTGTTATAGCCACCGGTTGTTGCAGGTGGGCAAACGTCACCTTGGTCAAGGGTGCTTCCATCACGGTATAGGTATGCGTGGGTTGTAATAATTACCTTGTAATCCTTATTTTTGGAAATTATGTCCCCTGCCCAATTAAGCACATCGTCAGATGCACCGTAGTCAAGGGCAATCATTAAGTATTTAACCTCACCTATTGTGATTTTGCGGTAGGTGTTCCTAGCATCATTTTCCGCATAGAAGCCGTCGAATTGGCTCATATACTGGGAATTGGTTGCGAAAACATTGTTGTATGCGGTAGCTTTATCGTGGTTGCCACGCACAGCGGAATAGGGGATGACACCGTCTAGTCTAAAAATGTTTTCCTTTGCCACGTTCCATTCGTTAGTGGAGCTACTGTTAGTAATATCGCCAAGACCGAAAACGTAGCCAATCTTTTTAGATTCACTGTTTTCAAGAATCCAATCGTAAATCTTGTGGAAGCTGGAGCTATGGTTTTGGGCGATAATTTGTGTGTCACCAACTATCGCAAAGGAGTAGAGAAACTCCTCGGGGGAAGCTCCGTCAAACCAGGTTTTGGTGTCGGCATAGGATTTTGATTTGTATGCAATATCGTATCCGTCACCTGCTTGGTTTTCAACCTCGTCACCGAAGGACTTGCCTGTCAGGTTATAGTAAACCAATAGATTTTCGTCGTTCAAATCAACACCTGTAAAATCAGCGTTAACCTCACTTGCTGTTCTTACGTCGGAATAAATAGCTAAGCTACCGATAGTACCCTTGAAGTACTGTGCAGAGCCGCCTCTTAGGTCGTTACCCATAACAAGAAGGGTGGAGAATACGTCGGGATGATAGGTATATTTGGAGAGAGTTCTTGCTTGTGACTCCTCGCCACCGTTAACGTAGCAGGTGGCAACTCCTGTTGCTTCGTTGTAGGTAAAGGTTAAATGTACAACCTCTCCTGTATTTATGTGGAGCTTGTCAAACTTAATGTCAACAACACCGTTGGTTGATGAGGGCAAGCAGAACCTTGGAACACCGTTTGCCAAAACCTCAATGCTAAAATAGTTGTTGTTATCGTTATAGTTACCTACAATAACGCCTACTCTGTCCGTTTGAGTAGACGGAATAAGAAGTGTTGCTTCAACTGTAAGAGGCACGTTGTTTTCAAAGGAGCCGTCGATAATAGCGTACTTGCCACTTTCAAAGGTCATACCGTTTAATTCTGTGATACCGCTGCCTGTGTTGTCATCACCTGTGTCACCACTGTCTCCGCCTTCGCCGCCGTTATCACCGCCATCGGGTGGGGTGATTTCTTCACCGTCATAGTAAATGTGGTGTGCGTTTTCTGTAATATCGTTTCTGCCACTTTCCTCGTTAAAGTAGTATGCGGCAATAATGCTTTTGTCAGTTAGGTCAACTCTTGTGCAGTCAGCTAAAATTTCGTCAGTAGTGCGAGCATCGTCGTAAAGAGCAAGGCTCTTAATTGCACCGAGGAAGGGGCGGCCGTCCCAGCCACGCGTATCTCTGCCGAGATAGAGAGGATAGTTATAAACCTCGTAATCGTCAACTTCAATAGGCGCGCCATTGTCAATGGTTTGTCTTAGTCTTCCGTTTACGTAACAGTGAACAAGACCGCCGGGTGCGTCAAGAACAATGGCAAGGTTTACCCAAGTGCCACGAATATCTACCTCATTAAAGATAAAGTTATAAAGTGCGCCGTTTTGTCCCTCAAAGTATAGGCGAGGGCTGCCGCCTGTGTATATTTCAAGGTTTACAGATTTGCGGTGCTGGGCGTAGTTGCCGAGAATAACACCGCCACGGTCGGTAACGCCTGTGGGCAAGAAGATTTCCGCCTCAAAGGTGACGGGGGATGAGGAAATGTTTTTACACATCTTGTAGGTGTCGGATGAGGTGAAGGTAAGAGCCTTGGAAAGCTCGGTTTTATCGTAATTAGGGTCGCTGTAAATTAAGTCGATACCGTTTTGGGACAAATCCTTAATGCGTTCCTCAATGGTTGCGCCTGTAAGGTCATAGGCGCAAAGAAGGTCGGCAGAGGAGTAGTTAACTCCGCTTTCCTTAATTTCGTCCTCGGTCAAGGGGGCGGAATATACGCTAACGTTTTTAATCTCGCCCTTGAAATACTGAGCGTTGCCACCGCGCAAGTCACCGCCCACCATATACTTGGCGGTTGGAAGAACGGTGTAGTAAGCGGAGCTTATGCTTTTCGTTTCCACAGAGGAGCCGTTTATATAAAGGGTTGCCTTATTGTCCGCTATGCTGATTGCTATATGCACATCCTCGCCTGTTGGAATGGCGGTGTTAAAGGTGCAGTCCATAGTCACGTTACTAGCGGTACAGTAAAGTCTTGGTCGGCATCCTGAGTTTAGCTCAAAGCTAATGCCTGCAACACCGTTGTTTGCATAATTGCCGAAAATAACGCCTGCACGATTTGTGTAGCCTGTAGGCAGCTTAACGGTTGCCTCAAAGGCTAACGGCGTTTTTTCAAGCGTTAGGGAGGTGGTGTAGGTAACGTTTGTGGCAAAGGTTGCCCCCGTTACCTCGCCCTCGGTAGCATCTGCCACGTCGGTTGCGCCTATGCTAAACGCCATCGTTGGTAAAACGAGCAAAACCGCTAAAATTAAGGCAAAAAGCCTTTTCGCTTTTTTCATAATCAACTCTCCTTAGCAAGATTTGAATTTTGATTGAAATAATCAAAAGTTGTATGTATTTCAATCAGGTTCTTGCATTATTTATAAGAATATGATATAATGTACGGGATAAAAAGTCAATATGAATGGTTTTTGTTGAGCATTTCGTTCAAAAAATGACGGAAAGGGCGAAATGGCTTTTCTAATGTTCAACCAAAGGAGAGAATTATGGCATTTAAGGAAAGAGAAGAGGCGGTGCTTGAATATATAAGGCTACACAGGGAAGTGACTGTGGCAGAGCTTTGCCATGCGCTGTTTGTAAGCGAGCCTACAATACGCAGAGATTTAACAAGGTTAGCTACTGCGAAAAAGATAATAAGAACCCACGGCGGTGCTTATTACAGAGGAACCATGGGGGAAAATTTACCTCAAGAGCTTCGTGAAAAGGAAAATGCTGATAAGAAAACGGAGATAGGAAAAAAATGCTTATCATTAATAAATGATGGGGACACGGTAATGGTTGACGCCTCCAGCACCGCCTTGCCGCTTTTACATATGCTTGGTAGTAAAGGCTCCATTGTTTTGATTACAAACAGTACAAAAGCTCCTCTTATCTTGGCAGACACAGGTGTCAAGGTTATGCTAAGCGGTGGAGAGGTTGCCACAAACACCCATGGCTTAGTGGGTGGTTATGCGGAAAAATTTATTGATGGATTTAACGCGGACATTTGCTTTATTTCTGTTACCAATCTGTCGTTAAAGGGCGAGGTAACGGACAATTCCATAGGAGAAAACCTTGTTCGCAGGGTAATGCTTTCACGGTCAAAAAAGAAGGTTTTGATGCTTGATTCCACCAAAATCGGCGGACCCTGTATCAGTAATTTATGTAATATTGAGGAGTTTGATTACGTAGTCAGCGACAAGGATTTAAGCCCTCTTTTTCCTAACTCAAGGGTGAAATTTATATAAAAAAGCGCGACACGTGTCGCGCTTTTTTATTATAAATTCATTTGATTGCTGCTCTTACATTAAAGCTTTGCTTCAAGTCTTGCACGGATTGCTTTAATGAAGTCGGCGGTATTAACTGCGGTGGCGGTAACACCCGGTTCAACCAAGCCAACCAAGTCCTTTGTCATAATACCGTCGTTTAGGGTATCTATGCAGGCTTGTTCAAGCTTGTTTGCGAAATTAACGAGGTCGGAAAGACCGTCAAGCTCGCCGCGCTTACGCAAAGCCCCTGACCAAGCGTAGATTGTTGCCATTGGGTTTGTTGAGGTTTCCTCACCCTTTAAGTATCTATAATAGTGGCGGGTAACTGTACCGTGCGCTGCCTCGTACTCATACTTACCGTCAGGGGAAACGAGGACAGAGGTCATCATAGCAAGAGAGCCAAAGGCTGTGGATACCATATCGGACATAACGTCACCGTCATAGTTCTTGCACGCCCAAATGTAGCCACCCTCTGAACGAATAACTCTTGCAACAGCGTCGTCAATCAAGGTGTAGAAGTATGTAATGCCAAGCTCCTCGAACTTAGCCTTATAGCACTCCTCGTAAATTTCTTGGAAAAGGAGCTTAAAGGTTTGGTCATACTGCTTGGAGATTGTATCCTTTGTAGCAAACCAAAGGTCTTGCTTTGTGTTGATTGCGTAGTTAAAGCAGGAATGGGCAAAGGACTTAATTGAAGAATCCTTGTTGTACTGACCCTGCAAAACACCGGGACACTCGAAATTGTAAATTTCCTTGTTGAATATTTCGTTACCGTTCTTGTCGGTGAAGGAAAGGGTTGCCTTGCCCTCACAGGGAGCGCGGAACTCTGTTGCCTTATAAACGTCACCGTAGGCGTGACGGGCAATAGTAATTGGCTTTTTCCAATTTCTTACCGCTGGCTTAATTGAGTCAATAAGAATAGGTGCGCGGAAAACAGTACCGTCAAGAATTGCGCGGATTGTACCGTTAGGGCTTTTCCACATCTCTGTAAGGTTGTATTCCTCAACACGCTGCTTATTTGGTGTGATTGTAGCACACTTAACGCTCACCCCGTACTTTTGGTTAGCGTAAGCTGCGTCAAAGGTAACCTGGTCCTTTGTTTTCTCACGCTCGGGCAAGCCAAGGTCGTAATATTCCGTCTTTAAATCTATAAAAGGAAGCAAAAGCTCGTCCTTTATCATTTTCCAAATAATTCTTGTCATTTCGTCACCATCCATCTCAACGAGAGGGGTGGTCATTCTAATCTTTTCCATTTTTATCTCCTTAAAAATTTCATTACAAGTAGCATTATACAACACCGTAAATATTTTTTCAATACCCAACTGTGAAATATTAATGTAAAAATATGCGAAAAAATGTTGACAATCGGGAAATATGGGTATATAATATATTCTATCATATTAAAGCGCTAAAGATGTGAATACGCGTGTATAGTGTGAATATTTAATCGCGGAGGAAGAAAAATGTTCTATTTTGGTTACTTTTATTATTATTTTTACCATAAAATAGGATAATTTTTGCGCGGTTATTGTTTTTTATATCATTCACCGCCACCTTTGGCGGTATTTTTTATTTTTCGGCTCTGCCCACAGCTCGTTGGTTTTTGGTGGAAACCTGCTTTGAAAAGCGGCGCATAACGCTCAGTTACAGACGCTAAAGAGTATGCGCCCTCGCGTTTTGCTTGCTTTTCTGTGCATCTTCCTCACCAAAGCGTGCAAAGCACTAATCAACTCGCTTATGTGCATAGCCTCAGCTTTAATTTTGCTCTGCCCACAGCTCGTTGGATTTTGGTGGAAACCTGCTTTGAAAAGCGACGCATAACACCAACCAACTCGCTTATGTGCATAGCTTGTACTTTTGGTTAAGAGGTTTCGGTTATGGTTTTGGATTACATCATTTTAGTATTATACGCTTTAGGTATGGTGGCGATTGCGTATTTTTCACGCAAGCGTTCCCAAAGCGTTGACGAATTTTTGCACGCTGGCAAAAAGGGTGTCAACGGTTGGATGAGCGCCTTTGCCTACGGTACCACATATTTTTCAGCGGTTATTTTTGTCGGCTATGCGGGTAAGTTTGGCTCATCCTTTGGTCTTGCCTCTGTTTGGATTGGCGTTGCCAATGCGATTTTCGGTGGCTTGGTTGCTTGGCTTGTTTTGGCAAAGCGCACGAAAAATATGACCGCCCGTCTTGAGTCAAAGACAATGCCCGATCTTTTCGAGAAAAGGTACGAGAGTAAGAATTTGAAAATAGTGTCAGCTATTATCATTTTCGTGTTCTTAATTCCGTACTCCGCATCTGTTTACAGCGGTCTTTCCAACATTTTTGAAATTATCTTTGGTATTCCCGGCTGGACAGTTATGGTTGCCTTGGCTGTTTTAACGGCTGTTTACCTGTTCTTTGGCGGCTATTTTGCAACAGCACTTTCTGACTTTATACAGGGCATTATTATGCTCATTGGCGTTCTTTTGATGGTTGTTTGGTTTATGAAGGACGAGCCCATAAACTGGAATCTTGACGCCTTGACCTCTAACCCTGAGCTTAACTGGTTGATTTTTGATAGCTCAAATACGGGCATTTACGGTAGCGCAGTTTCCTTAATTGCTTTGATTATTTTAACGTCCTTTGGCGTTTGGGGCTTGCCGCAGACAATCCACAAGTATTATGCTATAAGAGATAAAAAGGCTATTAAGCAGGGCACAATCGTATCTACGGGCTTTGCGTTGATAATCGGATTTGGCGCATACTTCGTTGGCGCACTTTATAAGTTTTACGAGGGGGATATTGCCCTTTACTTAGCACAGAACAACATTACCACAGGGGTGACAGACTACTTTATACCTGTTATGCTAAAGCAGGTTATCCCAATGGGACTTATCGGCATTATTGCGGTGCTTATTTTATCTGCAAGTATGTCAACCTTAGCGTCAGTTTCCTTGTCAAGCGCCTCCGCCTTTGCGGTTGACGTTTACAAGGGCAAGATTAACAAGGGCGCAAGTGACAAGCGTGTTAACACGGTTATGAGAATACTTTGCGTTGTGTTTATCGGTATTTCCGTTTTGTTAGCGGTTTTAAACGAGGAGTTTGGCATTTCCGCCATTGCTTATATGATGGGTCTTAGCTGGGGTACCTTGGCGGGCTGCTTTATGGGTCCCTTTGTTGTGGGCTTGCTTTGGAAGAGAGTTACTAAGGCGAGTGCTTGGGCTTCAATTATTTCAACACTTGGCTTAACAGTTACCCTGATATTAGTTCTTGGCTATTGCCACCCGAAATGTGACGGTAGCTTTGGCTCGGCTATTTCAAACGGAATTAACTGTTCACCTATTATTGGCTGTATTTGTATGGCTTCCTCCGTTGTGATTACGGTGGTTGTAAGCCTCCTTACCAAAAAGCCGAGCGACGAGGCAATTTATAACGCATTTGAAAAACCAATTGAAAACGAGGTTTAATATATATGATTTTCGCAAAGGAAGAAACGCTTTCAAGAGAGGAAATGGAGAAAATCCAGCTTGAAAGACTTCAAGAAACAGTAAAAAGGGTTTACGAAAAGGTGTTGCCTTACCGTAAAAAAATGGATGAGTGCGGCATTAAGCCCGAGGATGTTAAATCCTTGGCGGACTTGTCAAGGCTACCATTTGTAACTAAACAGGATTTACGTGATAACTACCCATTCGGTCTTTTTGCAGTACCAAAGGATGATTTGGTGCGTATACACGCGTCGTCCGGTACAACGGGAAAGCCCACAGTTGTTGGCTACACCCAAGGGGATTTGGAGACATGGACAGAGTGTGTTTCCCGTATTGCCTGTGCAGGGGGAGCAACACCTAAGGATGTGGCGCAAATTTGCTTTGGCTACGGTATGTTTACAGGCGCTCTTGGTTTACACTATGGTCTTGAAAATATAGGTGCAACTATTGTGCCCTCCTCCACAGGTAACTCGGAAAAGCAGCTTATGTATATGAAGGATTTTGGCACTACCTTGCTTGTTGCAACTCCGTCCTACGCACTTCGCTTGGCTGAGGTTGCAAGGGAAATGGGCATTGACCCTAAAACCGACTTGCAGGTTAAGATAGGTCTTGTGGGTAGTGAGCTTTTGACAGACGCTATGCGTGAGGAAATGCACAAATATTGGGGAGACGATATGCTTGTCACCTCAAACTACGGTATGAGTGAGCTAATGGGCCCGGGTGTTAGCGGTGAGTGTGAATATATGTGCGGTATGCACATTAACGAGGATTTCTTTATTCCCGAAATTATCAATCCCGAAACAGGAGAGGTGTTGCCCGCAGGGGAGTGGGGAGAGCTTGTTATCACCTGTATAAAGAAAGAGGCGCTCCCTCTTATCAGATACAGGACAAAGGACATCACCCGTCTTATTTACGAGCCTTGCAAGTGCGGAAGAACAACGGTGAGAATGGAAAATCTCTCCGGCAGAAGCGACGATATGCTTAAAATCCGCGGTGTTAACGTGTTCCCATCACAAATTGAAGAGGTTATTCTTGGCACAGAGGGTCTTGGTCCTCACTATGAAATTATCGTTGAGCGTGACGGTTATGCGGATAAGCTTAGTGTACGTGTTGAGCTTGCCACCGCAACGGACTCCTTTAAGGTGCTTGAAAATATTGAAAAAACTGTTAGAAATAAGCTTAAAATCATGCTTGGCTTAGATGCAAAGGTTATTTTGGAATCTCCCAACACCTTAGCACGCTTTGAGGGCAAGGCAAAAAGAGTACGCGATTTAAGAAAGGAAAATAAATAGTATGTTAGAAAAGAGAATTATGCTTGGTAATGATGCAATTGCCCGCGGTGCTTATGAGGCAGGCGTTAAGGTATCAAGCGCTTACCCGGGTACACCAAGCACGGAAATCAGTGAATTTTTAGCAAAATACGACGAGGTATATACAGAGTGGGCGCCTAACGAAAAGGTTGCTCTTGAAGCGGCGGCAGGCGCTTCAATTGCAGGTGTGCGCTCTATGGCTTGTATGAAGCACGTTGGCTTAAACGTAGCCTCCGACCCACTTTATACCCTTGCATACACAGGCGTTAACGCAGGTCTTGTTATCGTGGTTGCAGACGACCCGGGTCTTGCAAGCTCACAAAACGAGCAGGACACACGTATGATTGCAAGAAGTGCCCACTTGCCTGTTGTTGAGCCAAGTGATAGTAATGAGGCAAAGGAATTCTTTAAGTACGCAATGGAGCTTTCCGAAAAGTACGACACTCCTGTTATTTTTAGAACAACTACAAAGCTTTCCCACTCACAGAGCATTGTTGAGCTTGGTGAAAGAGTTGTACCCGAGGACAAGGTGTATGAAAGACAGGTGCCAAAGTATGTTATGATGCCCGGCTCCGCCATTGGTAGACACGTGGTTGTAGAAAAGAGAGAGGACCAAATGGCAATTGATGCCGCTGCCTTCCCAATAAATACAGTTGAATATAAGGACAAAAAGCTTGGCTTTATTACCTCCGGTATTCCTTATCAGTACGTTAAAGAGGCTTGTCCTAACGCAAGCGTATTAAAACTTGGCGTTGTTAACCCATTACCTCGCGCTCTCATTGAGGAGTTTTGCAAGAATGTGGAAACAGTTTACGTTTTTGAGGAGCTTGAGCCTGTTATTGAGGAGCAGGTAAGGTCTTGGGGTATTCAAGTTAAGGGTAAGGAGTGCTTTACAAAGCAGGGCGAGTATAGTGCAAATATGCTCCGCCGTGTGCTTGTTGGCTGTACTGACTGTACCTACGAAAAGGCGCAAACGCCTGCACGTCCACCAATTTTGTGCCCCGGTTGCCCACACAGAAGCACATTCTCCGTTCTTAATAAGCTAAAAATCCACGCTTCAGGCGATATTGGATGCTATACTCTCGGCGCAGTTGCTCCACTTAATGTAATTGACACCACAATTTGTATGGGTTCATCCATTTCTCTCCTTCACGGTATGGAAAAGGCTAAGGGCAAGGATTACATAAAGAATTGGGTTGCCACCATTGGTGACTCCACGTTCCTACATACAGGCGTTAACTCCCTTATTAATATGGTTTACAACAAGTCCACCGCTACTGTTATGATTCTTGACAACCGTACAACAGGTATGACAGGACATCAGGAGCATGCGGCAACAGGCAAAACCTTAAAGGGTGAGGACACCTACGCAATTGATTTAGAGGCACTTTGCCGCAGCATTGGTGTGCCAAATGTAATAACCGTTGATGCCTTTGACGTAAAGGAAATGGAAAGGGTTATTAAGGAAAGCGTTGCAAGTGATATTTTGACTGTTATTATTGCAAAGGCTCCCTGTGCGCTTTTGAAGGGTATGAAATTTACAACAAAGTGCTACGTTGACACGGAAAAGTGTAAGAAGTGCGGTATGTGTATGAAGATAGGCTGTCCTGCTATGACTAAAAATGAGGACGGCACAGTTAAAATTGATAAAACAATGTGTAATGGCTGCGGACTTTGCAAGAATTACTGTAAGTTTGGCGCTATTAATACGGTTGAAGCATAAGGGGGACTGACAGATGAATATTATGATAGTTGGTGTTGGTGGTCAGGGTACTCTCTTAACCAGCAGAATTATTGGTAAAACAGCTCTTGCTATGGGCTATGACGTTAAGCTCTCCGAGGTGCACGGTATGGCACAGCGTGGTGGTAGCGTTGTTACCTTTGTACGCTTTGGAGAAAAGGTTTTTGAGCCTGTTTGTGAGGAGGGCACGGTTGATGTGCTTATCTCCTTTGAACGCTTGGAGGCTTTAAGATACGCACATTTCCTTAAAAAGAATGGCGTAATGATTGTAAATGACACAAAAATTGAGCCTATGACTGTTGTTATAGGTGCGGCTAAGTACCCCGAAAACATTATTGAGGGACTTAAGGAAAGCCATAACGTAATCACAATAGATGCGGGCTCGGTGGCAGCAGAGCTTGGTAACTCAAAGGTTTTAAACACTGTTGTGCTTGGCTTAGCGGCTAAGAATATTGGCTTTGACAAGGAAAAATGGGTTGAGGTGCTACAAGCGACAGTACCGCCAAAGACAGTAGAAATTAACACAAAAGCGTTCAACTGCGGCTACGACGCATAATTAAAATTAAATCTTTTCTAAAAAAGAAGGCGAAAATATGATTTGGAATGAAAAAATGGAGTGTATGTCCCGAGAGGATATGAAGGCGCTCCAAAGCGAAAGACTTGTTAATCTTGTAAAATACGTTTACGACAACGTAGAGTTTTACCGAAACAGAATGGATGAGCAGGGTGTTAAGCCCGAGGACATTAAGTCAATTGACGATATTGTTAAGCTTCCGTACACTACAAAGAACGACCTGCGCGACACATATCCCTTTGGTTTGTTTGCAGCTCCCAAGTCTGATATTGTTAGAATACACGCGTCTAGCGGTACAACAGGCAAGGCAACGGTTGTTTGCTATACAAAAAAGGATATTGAAGATTGGAGCGAGTGTGTTGCACGTTGTATGACAATGGCTAACGTGACTCGTGACGATATTATTCAGGTTGCATACGGTTACGGCTTGTTTACAGGTGGCTTGGGTGCCCACTATGGTGCTGAAAAGGTTGGTGCTATGGTTGTGCCAATGAGCACAGGTAACTCAAAGAAGCTAACTACTATGATGGTTGACTTTGGCGCAACCGCTATTGCTTGTACTCCGTCATATTTGCTCCATCTCTCCGAGGTTTTACGTGATGAGGGACTTCTTGACAAGATTAAGTTAAAGTCAGCAATTTGCGGTGCGGAGCCTTGGACAGAGAAGATGAGGACTGAGATTGAGTCACGTCTTAACATCACCGCCCACGATATTTACGGCTTGTCCGAGATTATGGGTCCGGGTGTTGCCTGCGACTGTAAGTATCACACGGGACTCCACATTTGTGAGGACTATTTCTACCCCGAAATTATTGACCCTAAGACCTTAGAGCCTGTCAGCGACGGTGAAACAGGAGAGCTGGTGTTTACAACTCTTACAAAAGAGGGTATTCCTCTCATCCGTTACAGAACAAAGGATTTGACAAGCATTACCCACGAAAAATGCGAGTGCGGACGTACAAGCGCACGTATTTCACGCTTCAAGGGTAGAAGCGACGATATGCTTATTATCCGCGGTGTTAACGTGTTCCCATCCCAGGTTGAGGCGGCGCTTATAGAGGTTGAGGAGGTAACTCCACACTATATGATGATAGTTGACCGCGAAAACAATCTTGACACTCTTGAAATTCAGGTTGAGGTTGACGTTAAGTATTATACTGACGAAATTCGCGGTATTGAAAAGCTGACAAAGAAGATACAGGGCGTTATTCAAAGCGCTCTCGGTATTACCGCTAAGATTAAGCTAATGGGACCAAACTCCTTGCCGAGAAGCGAGGGCAAGGCAGTCCACGTAATTGATAACAGAAAGCTATATTAAGGAGGACACTAAAATGACAGTTAATCAGGTTTCCGTTTTTATAGAAAACAGACAGGGCAGACTCGGTGAGGTTTTGCAGGTTTTGAAGGACAACGACGTTAATATCTTGTCCATCTCCTTGGCAGACACCACAGAATATGGACTTTTAAGACTTATTGTTAACAAGCCAGAGCACGCAAAGGACGTTTTATTAAAGGCAGGCTTTTCAAGTATGCTCACAGAGGTGCTTATTATTAAGGTTCCTCACGTTTCCGGCTCACTCCAAAAGATTTTGTCCGAGATTGCAAAGGCAAACGTAAGCATTGAATATATGTATGGCTTGAGTGTTGAGTCAACTGATGCCTCAATCGTTATGAAAACCAACGAGCTGGAAGAGGCTTGTAGCGTGCTTAGAAACATCCATATCGACACAATGACAGCGAAGGAAATAGAGTCCCTTTAATTAAATGATAATTGATTTTCACACCCATCTTTTTCCTGACAAAATTGCAGATGTGACAATAGCCACTCTTTCCAAAAACGGTGGTATTCCTGCCCATTCAAACGGCAAGCTATGCGGCTTGACTGACAGTATGGAGAAAAACGGAATTGACTTAAGCGTTAATTTGCCTGTCTTGACAAAAGGCACACAAATTGAGAGCATTTTCAATTTTGCAAAGAGGTTAAATGAGAAAAATGCGACACAGGGTAAGGTTATTTCCTTTTGCGGCATACATCCGGAGATTGAGGAATACGAAAAGTGGCTTGAAAAAATTAAGGAAAATGGCTTTTTAGGTATCAAAATTCATCCCGATTATCAAGGTACCTTTTTTGATGACCCAAGATATTTGCGGATTTTGGAAAAAGCCAAGGCACTTGACCTAATTACCGTGACCCACGCAGGCTTTGACGTTGGCTTTCCAAACGAGGAAATAAAATGCACTCCCGAAAGAGTTTTAAAGGTGCTTGACAAAATAGGCGGCTATGAAAAGCTGGTTCTTGCCCATTTGGGCGGCAATGAGCTATTTGATGAGGTTTATGAAAGCTTAGCAGGATGTGACGTTTATTTTGACACGTCCTACGTTTTGCCTGTTTTGTCCCGTGAGCAATTTGAAAAAATGATGTTAAAGCACGGCGAGGACAAGATTTTGTTTGCCACGGACAGTCCTTGGCAGGACCAAGGGAAAATGGTGGAAATAATAAAAGCCTATGGCTTAACCAAGGCGACAGAGGAAAAAATTCTTTGCGAAAATGCCCGAAAACTATTGAAAATATAGGTGTAATATGTTAAACGAAAAAATGTATGCGCTTGGTAGCAAGCGTTCCATAATTAGAGAAATTTTTGAATACTGTAAGACAAGAGCCGCAGAAATTGGGGCTGACAAGGTGTTTGATTTTAGTATCGGCAACCCAAGTGTGGAGCCACCAAAGGAAATAGGGGAGGCTATTAAGGATTTGGTTGACAATGCAAGCCCGGTGCTTTTGCACGGTTATACCTCTGCCCAGGGAGATTTGGGGGTCAGAGAAGCTATTGCAAATGAAATAAACGAAAAATTTGGCGCAGGGGTAAATGCTAATAACATTTATATGACCTGCGGTGCGGCAGCATCCTTAACCATTTCCCTGCGTGCCCTTTTGAACCCGGGGGAGGAGTGCGTGGTGTTTGCTCCTTTCTTTACGGAATACCGTGTTTTTATTGAAAATGCGTCTGGACGTGTCGTTATTTCCACGCCAATGGCAAAGACATTTCAGATAGATGTGTGCGATTTTGAGAAGAAAATTACTGAAAATACAAAGGCGGTAATTATCAATTCTCCTAACAACCCAAGCGGAGTTGTTTACAGTGAGGAAACTATTAAGGCGGTATGTGAGGTTCTTGAAAGAAAGCAAAAGGAATACGGACATCCTATTTTCTTAATTGCCGACGAGCCGTACAGAGAGCTTGTTTTTGGAGATGTGAGAGTTCCTTATTTGATGAATTACTATGATAACACCATAGTGTGCTATTCCTACTCCAAGGCACTTTCCTTGCCCGGTGAAAGAATTGGCTATATTGCAGTTAGCCCCAAAATGGTTGACAGCCAGCGCGTTTATTTGGCGGTTTGCGGTGCGGGACGTTCCCTTGGCTACGTTTGTGCCCCAAGTATGTTCCAGCAGGTTATTAAAAAGACCGTTGGCGCAACTGTTGACGTTAATATTTACAAGGAAAATCGCGACATTCTTTTAAACGCCTTGACCGAGTACGGTTACGAGTGCGTTCAGCCTGACGGTGCCTTTTACCTCTTTGTAAAGGCACTTGAGGACGATGCGTACAAATTCTTTGAAAAGGCAAAATCAAAGGAGATTTTGGTTGTGCCCTGTGACGATTTTGGAGTTACGGGCTACGTTAGAATTGCCTACTGCGTTGACAAGCAAAGGATTGTAAACGCCTTGCCTGCCTTTAAGGCTTTGGCTGAGGAATACAAATAAAAATTGGAAAAGCCTTTCTTCCTATGTTAGCGAAGGGAAGGCTTTTTTGCTATAACGAATTTTTGTGTACTTGACTTTTTTATATATGTATGATAAAATTAATTTATAAAACTATTTTGTATAGGAGAAAAGTGATGAAAAAGAAGATTTTGTTAATGGCTTTTGCCACTGTTCTTTTTGTTCTTGCCCTTGCTTTGTGCGTAGGCGCAGCTACAATATATAGAGACAGTGAAGGCGACGAGCTTTTCCGCTTTGAAACGGACGAAAACAGCATAATTACCACCTATCAAGGCGAATTTCCAAAGACGGACAGCGAGGGGGACGCCTTGACTTGGTACGTCACAGCAACAGCCACTGAGGGAGAGAATACTGTAAAAACAGTTGTTTCCTTTAAAACTCTTGATGAGAAGTACGCAACCTTAGACGCAAACGGTATTTATTCCTATAAAAACGGAACAGGTGCTACTACCAAAACAGTAGTTGCCGTTAATTTCCCTTACGATATGGGTATAAAGAAGCTTAATTTGGCAAACGGCGGCTACAAAAACAACATTCACTATGACCCGAATGGTACGGAAATACTTTTTGTGTATTTGCCAAATACTATGACGGAATTGCCTGAGCGTATCGTTCAAGGCTCAAAGGCGCTTGTTTGCCACATTCCTATGGAAGCGCAAATTCCAAAGATTTCCCACGTTGCCTTTTACGAGGCTAAATGCTTAAGAGAAGTAAACATACCTGCAACTGTTACTGAAATAGCGGGTCAAGGCTCACAAAACGGTTCCGCCTTTTATTGCTGCGATTCCTTGGAGATAGTTCATATTGGGGAAAACTCTCAGCTTGAAACCATAGGCGTTTATGCGTTCCACAGAAACTATAAGCTAAGAGAGTTTAAAATTCCTGATAGCGTTACCTTCGTTGGCTCTCATGCCTTTAGCTACACCGCCCTTGTGGAAAGTCCCTTTGGTGTAGGCTCACGTTGTGAGGAAATAGGCGGTAGAGCATTTAGCGATAATACAGCACTTAAGACCTTTATCGTTCCTGCAACTCTTAAAAAGGTTGATATTTTGGGCAATAACACCCACGGACCTTTGTCAGACTGCCCTAATATTGAGCTTGTTACATTTGGTAATTCCGCCCCTATTACACAGCTTTTCCCCAGCTTCTTTGGTAGAGCAGGCATTGAAAAGGTTGTTTTGCCTGAGGGACCTACAAATATTCCAAACAGGTTGTTTATAGAGGCTACTGTTTTGGATGTTACCTTCCCATCTACTGTTGAAACCGCATCTGAGTATGTGTTTGTTAACGCAACCGTGGGAACTATTAGGCTTGGTGCTAATTTTAAGTATTTTATAAACTCTGCTCAAAACCACCAGAGCTTTACAAACGGTACAAAGGGGCTTGAAGCGATTTATATCCCTGCCTCCTTCTATGCGGAATCACCTGAAACGGTTTATCAGGTTTCACACGCATTTGAATTTGGCGCTTGCTCAAACGTTAAGGTTTTCTACACAGGCACAGATGCACAGTGGGCAATCGCTATGGAAAACTTTAAGGCAGGCACAAAAGAGTGGGGTACAAACAACGGTAAGGTTACAGGCGCTACACTTGTGTCCTACGAGGAGTATATGAAGGACACAGAAAAGTACGCAAGCGGTAGCTATCTCATTTGGGGCTATGACCCCTGCCAAGCCTTCTGCGAGCCATTTGTTGAAGAGGGTACTGTAAGGGAAGGCACAATAGCCTACGAAAACGGCTATTTGGAAAAGGGTGTAAAGAGCACAGCTTGTCCAATTTGCGGTACTTTAGCAAAGGGCACAGCGGTTGACCCAATCTTTATTTGCTACGGTTACTCCGTGCCTGAAAACGGACAGGGCGGCATTGTTATTTTCTATACTATCGACAAAATTGCCTTGGGTGAGTACACGAGTATAACAGGAAAGAGCATAACGTATGGTGTTTTTGCCGCTTCCTACGAAAAGCTTGGTGAAAATGATGCGGTTAACAAAAACGGTGTCTTGGCAGACGGTGTTGTAGGCACAGAAATTAAGAACAAGGACAACGCGGGCTTTGAAATTAAGGTTGTGGGCTTTACAACAGACGCACAAAAGAGCGCAAAGCTTGTTGTTAGCGCATATGCAATCACCACAAAGGATGATGAAGCGGAGGTTTCTTATCTCCAAGCCGAAGCACCAACAGAGGGTAGCAGATACAACATAATTACCTTTAATGATTTTAACACATCAAAATAACAAAAAAATCACGCTGATGCTCAGCGTGATTTTTTGTTGATAAGGCTAGCCTTACGGAAATCGAACCCATTTGGTTTAAAACGGAAAATAGCTTGCCTTACTGTGTTAAAAAAGTTTGACAATTCTTTAATTGCCTGCACTTTTTTGCCTTGTAATCCAACCTATTTTCTCGTTTGAAACTGCTCGCATCTCCGAACGAATAAATCCGTATACGAGAACCCCCAACCCTACTAAAGAGCGGGTTGAGGAACCCCTATGATTTTTTCGAGCTTTGGTGCAGACAGTTAAAAAACTTTCAAATCAAAGGTCGGACAAAGGCTCACGGATTTATCGTTCCGAGACAAAAGGGTTTGATTCCCGTAAGGCTACGTATTTTATCAAGGCTTTGGTTTAGGGTGTCAACATCAATATCGCCCTGTTGATTAAAGGAGGTTGCCTCGGTGGTGAAGTCCCCTTGATAGCCTGTTTCATTTATAAAGGCGAAGAATTTGTCAAAATCCACGTTGCCACGACCCACGTGGAGCACCTTAAGGTTAGACCAATCCTTGTACTCGCCCAAATGGTCATTTATGTGCAAATGGGCAAAATTCCTAACCACGTGTCGATAATTTGGGTCGTATATTAGGTCAAGCTCCTTGTGGAAGTCTGCCATTTTGGTATCAAAGGTGAATTTAATATGAGGGTACATATCCTTTAGTGTGCAAAGGTGCTCCCAAGGGGAATGCTCGGCGCACACTACGTTTTCTACCGTTAACAAAAGGCTATGCCTGTTTGCTATTTCCTCAAAATACTTGTAGCACTCCATATTGTATTCAATATTTTTGTCGGAGATAATACCGTTCCAAAGATGGAAAACAAGCTTTTCCGCGCCAATGACCTTGGCAAGGGAGCAGTTTATTTCCATTTTTTCAAGGGCTTCGTCTAATTTATGGTGGCTAACAAGCTCGCCCACCGTCTTTTCAATATGGAAAACGCACACAGGGGTATTTAGCCCTTTAACCGCTTTGATTAAATCTTTAATTTTGTCATACCAGGTGTCGTACATTAAAAGCTCCAAGCCGTCACAACGGAGCCTTGGCACAATTTTTTCAAGCAGGTTAAAATCACGTCCGTTGGGTCTGCCCAAAAGACAGCCTGTTGAGCAAAGTATTCTGTTCATTTTGGACACTCCTTACATTTAATGTAAATATTATACTTTATTATATTTTTCTTGTCAATACGAAAAAAGTATGCTAAAATATTATTAACGAACTTTTAGGAGATATAGAAATGAAGGAAGTAGAAAAAATATACCGTCCCGTGCCGTTTTGGTCGTGGAATGATACCCTTGATAAAGACGAGCTTGTGCGCCAGGTTGAGTGGATGAACGACCACGGTATAGGTGGCTTTTTTATGCACGCCCGCGGCGGCTTGAAAACCGAATATTTGGGAAAAGAATGGTTTGAGGCAATAGATTCCTGCGCTAAGCGTGCTAAGGAGCTTGGTATGGAAGCCTACGCCTATGACGAAAACGGTTGGCCAAGCGGCTTTGCCGGGGGCAAGCTTTTAGAGGATATTGAAAATCACGACAGGTATATAACCTATTCCTTCGGAGAATATGACCCCGACGCTATGGTGTCCTACGAGATTAGCTCTCAAGCCTTGAAAAAGCCAAAGACGGGGGACAAAAATTGCTTGAATTTATATGAGCATTATTCCACATCCACCGCCGACATATTAAACCCGGAGGTTGTGGATAAGTTTATCAAGCTTACCCATGAGGAATATAAAACGAGAGATAAGCACGGCATAAAGGGCTTTTTTACCGACGAGCCACAGTATTACAGATGGAATATGCCCTATACAAAGGTGTTGCCCGACTATTTCAAGCGCGTGTACGGTGAGGACATTTTAAAGGGTCTTGGACTTATGTTTGTGGAAAAGCGCGGATACCGTGATTTCAGATATAAGTATTGGAAAGCAATGCAGGATTTGATGCTTGAGGGCTTTGCCAAGAGAGTTTACAATTGGTGCGACGAAAACGGTTACAAGCTGACAGGACACTACATAGAGGAGTCCTATCTTGCGGGGCAAATGAACTGCTGCGCGGGTATTATGCCCTTTTACGAGTATGAGCATATCCCCGGTATTGATTACCTTGGAGATGTGATTATTGAGGAGCTTGGAGCTAAGCAGGTTAGCTCCGTGGCGGCTCAGCTTGGAAGGAAGCAGGTCTTGACGGAAACCTTTGCGGCTTGCGGTTGGGACATTTCTCCTCTTTCCTTAAAGCGTATTGCGGAGAGCCAGTATGTGGCAGGCGTTAATTTAATGTGCCACCATTTGCTCCCATATCACGAACAGGGTCAGAGAAAGCGCGACTATCCGTCCCATTTTTCAGGTGTTAACCCTTGGGTTGAAAAGGGCTTTGGAGATTTTAACGGTTATTTTTCCTATCTCGGCAAGCTCTTGGCAAACAGTGACGAGGTTGTTAACGTTGGTGTTTTGCACCCTATCAGAAGTGCTTACTTTGATTACAAGGTGGATTGCCACCTGCCATACAATGGGCTTGCATATTTGGAGCGCCCATTCTTTGCCCTAATGACAAAAATGTGTAACATGGGCATAGGTCACCACTACCTTGACGAAACCTTGCTTGCAAAATACGGACGTGTTGAGGGCAAGCGCTTGATTTTGGGCAATTGCACCTATGACTATGTTGTAATACCCTACATTCTTACAATGGATAAAACAACGGAAAAGCTCCTTTGCGAGTTTGTACAAAACGGCGGTAAAATCCTGTGGTACGGCAAAAAGCCACAGTATTTGGAGGGCAAAAGACACAGCTACTCGCACCTAAAAACAAACACGTCCTGGGGGGAAATCCAAAAAAGTCAGCCATATTCCATAAAGCAGGACAAGGCAAGCGACGTGCGTTGCGCGTACAGACGTGACGAAAAGGGACGGGAGTTTATCTATGCGGTAAACCTTAAGGAGAAAACCGACGTTACCTTTAGCTTGAAAAACGGCACGTCCTTTGAAAGCTACGATATTTTTGCTGATAAGTATAATAAGGTAGGCAGAAGGCTCCACTTTGAAAAGGGGCAATCTTACATTTTGTATGTGTCTGACATCACGGCGAAAAAGAAAAAGCCTCTAAAGGAGCTTACCTTAGAGGGTGAATTTGAAATAAAGGAAAGGGTTGACAACTACATCACCCTTGATATGTTAAGCTACTCAACCGACGGGGTAAATTACACCTCACCACGCCACCATATGTGTGTAATGGATGAGCTTTTGCACAAGCGCTACGAGGGTAAGGCTTACCTGAAATATGAGGTAAATATCGACACTCCCCCCAAAAAATGCACACTTTTGGCAGAAAACACCAATACTATTTCAATTAAGATAAACGGAAAAACGGTTGGAATGGCAGATAAGTCCGATTTCGACGTTTGCTCCCTTGCCTACGATGTGGCAAAGCTATTGAAAGCGGGCAAAAATGAGATTGTGATGGAAATTAACTATTTCCAAAAGGAAGACGTGTATTACGCTCTCTTTGGTGAAAACGTAACGGAAAGCTTGAAAAACTGCTTAGCCTATGACACAGATATTGAGCCTATTTATCTTTGCGGTGACTTTGGCGTTTACGGTGATTTCACTGACTGTGAGGACGGCAGAGTGCGTGGTGAGAATTTCCGCATCGGTGAGCAAAAAACAAGGGTTGAAGGCTTGATTAAGGAAGGCTTCCCGTTCTTTAAGGGTGATATTACATTAAGGCAAAAAGTGGAATTAAACGACACAGGGTGCACTCTTTTTGTTCCAAAGCAGTTCCATATCATAGACGTGACGGTAAACGGGAAATACGCGGGCAGAATGATGTTTTCACAGCACCTTGACATTAGCAAATACCTTAAAAAAGGTGAAAACGTGATTGAGCTTACCACAACTGTGGGACTTCGCAACCTGTTAGGCCCCTTCCATACCCACCGTGAGGACAGGTTTGTAGGCCCTGACACCTTTGAGCGCTTCGGCTCATGGAGGGACGGACAAAGCCACTCCTTTGAGCCTAAGTACGCTTTTGTAAAAAACATAATTTGATTTCAGCGCAAATGGGACTGCAAGGTGCAGTCCCTTTTTGTTAATTCCTGTTGCACTTAGCTTGACAATTTATCATTTCAACTTGTTGATTTTGTCAAAGAAAGAAAAATATGAATTTTTTGTGTCATTTTTCCTCGTTTTACTGAAATTTCTGTCCTCAGTTGTATTGACTTTGTTTTATTTATATGATATACTTGTTGCAAGCGTGGCAATAGTTTTCACAGTAAAGGAGATCAAAATGGCAAAAGTTAGTATTGTTGTACCAATTTACAACGTGGAGAAGTATTTGAGGCAGTGTCTTGACAGCGTTAAGAAGCAGACCTTGGAGGACATAGAGGTTATTTGTGTTAATGATGGCTCAAAGGACTCCTCTCTTGACATCATTATGGAGTACGTTAACACCGACCCAAGGTTCAAGGTGATTGACAAAGCCAACAGTGGCTATGGAAATTCTATGAACATGGGCTTCGATATGGCAAGCGGTGAATACATAGGTATTGTTGAAAGCGACGACTATGTTGAGCTTGATATGTTTGAAAAGCTTTACAATTGTGCTCACGAAAACGATTTGGACGCTTGTAAAACAGGCTTCTACTACTATTTTTCAAAGCCAGAGGAAAAGAATGTGCCAAGCCCTATTGCATCTCCCGTGCTTTGTAAGAGAGTTTTCTGCCCGACTACCGATTTTAAGTCCTTAAGAGAGCAGATTGAATTTTTCAATATTAAGCCGACTATTTGGTCTGCGATATACAAGAAGGATTTTATCAGAGAAAATAAAATTCGCTTTAATGAAACGCCCGGTGCGTCCTTCCAGGATACATCCTTTAACTTTAAGGTGTGGGCGCTTGCTAAACGCGTAAAGCTTTTGGAGGGCTGTTACCTGCACTACCGTCAGGATAATGAAAGCTCCTCTATCAACTCCGCAGCAAAGGTTTACTGTGTATGCGACGAGTATGCGGAGATTGAAAGGTTTTTGGCTGAGCATCCTATGCTCCGCGGAAGGCTTGATATTGTTAAAAATGCGCTGAAATATAACACATATATGTGGAACTACGAAAGACTCGCTCCCGACCTTGCAAAGGAATTTATTCTTGTGGCGGCAGAGGAGTTTAAGCGTGATATGTGCGAGGGTATGTGCCTGAAGGACGCTTACCCGTGGTACAAGTGGAACAACCTTAACTTTATTGTTGAAGGTCCTGAGGATTTCCACGAGATGCGCCAGGCGGAAAAGCAGGGCAAGCCTCCTGTGGTAGAGGGTGCTGTGCCAACACCAATGTACAAGAAGCCCAATCGCTTCAAGGAATGCTTCTTGGTTGCTTTTGCGATTAGAATTTTACGAAAGATTAAAAGGAGACTGCGTCGGAGATGAAATGTCCTGTGAAAATTTCAGTGGTCGTGCCGGTTTACAATGTTGCGGAGTATCTACCCTTTTCATTGCAAAGCCTGATGGACCAAACCCTTAGGGATGTTGAATTCATCTGTGTAAATGACGGAAGCACGGATAATTCCTTACAAATCCTTGAAGACTATGCTCGTCTTGACGACAGATTTGTTATTGTTAACAAGGAAAACGGTGGCGTTTCCTCTGCAAGAAATGAGGGTATCAGATGCGCTGCGGGTAACTGGATAATGTTCCTTGACCCTGATGACTACCTTTCACCAAACGCTTGTGAAAGAGTTTGGATAGAGAGCGAGGAGGGCATGACGGACATTATCAACTTTGGTACCGATATTGTACCAAAGCAGCCAAAGCCAAGTGATTGGTATTATTATGTTTTAACCGTTCCCACAAGGCGTTATTGGGGATTTGAGCCCCACGTCTTGTTTGGTGAGCCAAGCACAAAGCCCTTTGTATGGCACCAAGCCTTTAAAAAGGAGCTGCTTGACAGGGTTGGTGCTAAGTTTGACGAGGAGCTTTCTCTCGGTGAGGATTTGGTGTTCCTTGTTAACCTGTACCCACACGCTCAAAATTTCGCATTTATTGAGGATAACCTGTATAACTACCGCTTTATGAGGAAATACTCGGCAATGCAGGTGCTACATAAAAACCAAATGGATAAGCTGGAAATTCACATCAAAGCGGTACACAAGGTGTTTGAATACTGGCAAAATAACGGATTTATGGAGAAATACTCCGAGAGTCTTGTTGTATGGGCGCTTGAGTTTTTAGTATACGATATTGAAAGCGCGGAGCTGACAAAGAAGGAAAGAAAGAAGCTTGCCTCCTCTCTTATAGCGGAGATAAAGCTGTTTAAGCTCAGCGAAATTGCAAAATCAAGCAACAGATATCTTTACAGTTTACTTAAATCTTTGGCATGAGGTTGATTATGGCAGATATTAGCAGAGTAGATAAAAAAGCGTGCACAGGCTGTGGTGCTTGCTACAATAAGTGTCCTGTGGGCGCCATAACAATGAAATTGGATGAGGAGGGCTTTTTAGCACCTCATATTAACGAAAGCAAGTGCGTGGATTGTGGCTTATGCTACAAATCCTGCCCTGCAATAAATCCCGTAGAGCTTAATTCAAAGCCTG
Organism: Eubacteriales bacterium; assembly: GCA_045532975.1. Taxonomy (GTDB): domain Bacteria; phylum Bacillota; class Clostridia; order Oscillospirales; family CAG-272; genus RGIG2000. The sequence goes on from JAZSGX010000021.1 coordinate 28,864, forward strand.
ATACATATGCGGTTTGGGCTGATGACGAAATCAGAATGAAAAGCTCCTCGGGCGGTATGTTTACTCTCCTTGCAAAGACAGTGTTTGACAAGGGTGGTGTTGTGTGCGGTGCAAGATATACCGACGACTATATGGGCGTTTACCACGCTTGGGCGAAAAATATGGAGGAGCTCGCTCCTTTAAGAGGCTCTAAGTATATTCAAAGCGATACAAGAAAAACCTATGCTGAGGCTAAAAAATACCTTGACGAAAATAAGGTTGTTTTATATACCGGTTGTCCTTGTCAAATTGCAGGCTTGTACAAGTATTTGGGCAAGGAATACGATAACCTGTACACGGCGGACTTGGTTTGTCACGGTCAAAACTCAATCACCGCATACTGGTCATATATAACGGAATATGCGGACGGTAAGAAGATAGAAAAGGTTGATTTCAGAGACAAAAAGCATTTTGGCTGGTCGACCTCAACAGTTATGTACTTCAAGGACGGTACGGTCAAAAAGAGCCCTTGGAATGACAACAGATGGAATGACGGCTTTTTAAACGGAATTATAAACCGCGAAAGCTGTTATAGCTGCCCTTACGCAAACGACACAAGAGTGGGAGATATAACTCTTGGCGATTGCTGGCAGGTGCATAGAGTTAACCCCGATTATGACGACAGGCGCGGAACCTCTCTCGTTTTGGTAAACAGCAAAAAGGGTGAGAGGATTTTTGAAGAGGCTAAGAGAAATATGAAGCTCTGCAAGAGCGTTCCCTTGAAGGAAATGAGGAAGTACAACGGTCAGTTGAATAAGCCCGCCCCAAGAAGCCCTTACAGAAAGTATTTCTTTAGCCATTTAGACCAAGGCTATCACAAGGCTCTTTGGTACGGTAAGGGTATGAGATTTGATGCGGGTATTGTTGGCTGGTGGTTTGCCTCCAACTACGGTAGCTCGCTTACCTATTATGCCTTGGCAACGATTTTGATTTCCCAGGGCAAGCTCCCTATATTTATTCGTATTCCAAAGCTGGACAATACGTCTTGGGACAGAGATGCGCAGCAGACCATTGATTTTATCGGTAAGAGATTCAGAATAGCCAATTACAGAGATATCGGTCACTTGAAGGAGGTTAACCACTTCTGTGATTCCTTTATGGTTGGTTCAGACCAAATGTGGACACCCCTTGCGGTTAATCTTGTGGGCTATACCTTCTTCTTGGATTTTGTAAATCTTGATAAGAAGAAAATTGCCTTTTCCACATCCTTCGGTCAGGACAACTTTAACGGTACCCCCAAGGTTTGTGCTACTGTGCGTGATTATCTTAGTAGATTTGACGCTATCAGCGTAAGAGAATATACGGGTGTTGACGTTTGCGAAAAGACCTTTGGCGTAAAGGCGGAGCAGGTTATTGACCCTGTATTCCTTTGCTCAAGCGAGCAGTATGACGAGATGCTCACAGACGTTAACATAAAGGTGCCGAAGAAGTATTTGCTTTGCTATATTCTTGACCCAACCCCTGAAAAGGAGGCTGCCGCGAAGGATATAGCTGAAAAGGAAGGCTTGGAGATTTTGTCTATACTTTCTATGAGAGATTACGAGGCAAACTCCCAAAAATGGCACGTTGGTACAAACGTTCCAAGACCAAGCACAGAGGAATTTTTATACTACGTTAAAAACTGTAGCTATCTTTTGACGGACTCCCACCACGGTGCTTGTATGGGCATTATATATAAGCGTCCGTACGCGGCAATAACCAATGCAAGCCGCGGTGTTACAAGGTTTGAGACTGTGGCAAAGGCTCTTGGCTTAGAGGACAGAGTTTTGTATGACCCCAAGGACGCCTTAAGAAGCAAGAAGATACACGCTCCTATAAACTACGAAAAGGTTGAGCGCGCTATTGAAAAGCAAAAGGCGAGCGCTATGAAATGGCTTGATAATGCTTTTAACGCAAAAACCAAGACGGCAGAGGAAACCGTCAACACCCTTGAGGCAAGGGTGCAGGCGCTGGAGCGTTGTCTTGACAATACTATACGAGATTTCAATAAGAAAACAAACAATGCTTGATTAAAGAATTGAACCGGAGCGAATAAAATGAAAAAAACGTTGTCAATCGACATTATTTCGAGTTGCGTTTGTCGTGATGCGCTTGAGCTTGGGGACAAGGCAACGAAGAACAATAATTACAAGGTGGAATTTTTCTACCAGGCAACAAGCCCCTTTTCACTCTATTCTCAACCCTGTAAGGAGCTGCAGTCCTTAACTGCAGAAGAGCTTGTCTTTGGCTCTCCTTGGCAAAGAAGAATATTTTTGTCAGATGTAACCAAGGATATGTTTAAAAAAATAGGAAGTGAAAAAAGGAACAACTATTTGATTATGGACTTTTCGGATTTTTCAAAGAGTCTTTATCAGTTGGCTTCTGAGGAGCCCTCATATCTGATAAAGACAGATCCGTCAAGAAATAATCTGGAGGTGTTTGAGCGCTTTGTAGAACGAACAATTGACCCTCAAATACTTTCCCGCAAATACGTTAAAGCCTGCTTGGACAGATATGTGGACGATATTTTGAAGATTTACGATGCAAATAAGATAATTATTTGCGAGGTTTATCACGTTAAGAATTACGTTTCACAGGACAAAACCATAAAGCAATTTATTTCCCCTACCCAGAGGCTTAACAGCTTTGCAGAGGAATGCTACGAGTATATAATCGATGCAATTTCCAAGCGCGCAGACGGCTTGCATTTAATCAAAATGCCAAAGGGCGTTTTGGGAGACGAGGCACACAAATGGGGTAAATATACCCTACATTACTGTAACGAGTTTTACGAGTATCTTTTTGCATCCATCGACGTTGCTTGCTCAGGCTATGAGAAAGAGGAGGAGGAAAAAATCCTTGACTCTCTCAGGCGCAAGTGCGAGGAGCAATTTGATATGATAAGGATGGGCAGTCAGCTTGTTTCGGAGCTTGCGGCAAAGGAAGAAGAGGAGCAGTCCGCATCAAAACGTCTTGAAAGAATGATATTTGAAAATGAACGTCTAAAGCTTGAAAATAAGGAGCTTTTGGTGGAAATTGAAGGGATTAGAGCCTCGAAAACATACAAAATCGGCAGATTACTTACATTTATTCCAAGAAAGCTGAGAAGAGGCAAAAGATAAGACAATGAAAAAATACGATTATTTGATAGTTGGCGCAGGTCTTTTTGGCGCTACCTTTGCCTACGAGGCGAAAAAGCGTGGCAAGAGCTGCTTGGTGATTGACAAGCGGGACCACATTGGCGGTAATATCTATTGCGAAAGCATAGAGGGTATTAACGTGCATAAGTACGGCGCACACATTTTCCACACCTCAGATAAGGCGGTTTGGGAGTACGTTAATCAGTTTGCGGAGTTTAACAACTATATAAACTCACCTGTGGCAATTTATAAGGACGAGCTTTACAATTTGCCCTTTAATATGAACACCTTTTCTAAGATGTGGGGCATTAAAACCCCTGCTGAGGCAAAGGCGAAGATTGAGGAGCAGATAAAGGAGCTTAACATCACCGAGCCGAAAAACCTGGAGGAGCAAGCCCTTTCCCTGGTTGGTACTGACGTTTACGAAAAGCTCATTAAGGGCTACACGGAAAAACAGTGGCAAAGGGATTGCCGCGATTTGCCTGCCTTTATCATTAAGAGATTGCCCCTTCGCTTTACCTATGATAATAACTACTTTAACGACAGATATCAGGGAATTCCAATAGGTGGCTACAACCAGATTATTGAAAAAATGCTTGACGGTGTTGACGTACAGCTAAGTACAGACTATTTTGAGCTTGAAAACAGAGACGAAATAGCTGAAAAGACTGTGTTCACAGGTCAAATTGACAAGTATTTTGACTATAAGCTTGGTATTCTTGAATACCGTAGCGTGCGCTTTGACACAAAGGTATTTGATTGTGAAAACTATCAAGGCAACGCGGTTGTAAACTACACAGAGAGGGAAGTGCCTTATACAAGAGCTATTGAGCACAAGCACTTTGAGTACGGCAAGCAGCCGAAAACCGTTGTTTCCTACGAGTATTCCTCGGAGTGGGGCATAGGGGACGAGCCATACTACCCAATCAACAACGACAAAAATAATTCCTTGTACGAGGAGTATAAGAAATTGGCAGAGAATACACCAAACGTAATTTTCGGCGGCAGACTCGGTCAATATAAATACTACGATATGGACAAGGTAATCATTTCAGCCCTTGACGCTGTCAAGAATGAATTTAAGGACTAACATAAAGAGGCTGTCGCATTAAGCGACGCCTCTTTTTTAGGGGGTAGTGAAATGAGTGCAGAAGCCGTGAACTCGTACACGTAGGCGTACTTAGTACGGTAGAGTGCGAGGTCGCGGGTAAAAAACAGATACCAAAAAAAGAAAGG
>JAZSGX010000078.1:0-11970 GCA_045532975.1 Eubacteriales bacterium
CCTTTCTTTTTTTGGTATCTGTTTTTTACCCGCGACCTCGCACTCTACCGTACTAAGTACGCCTACGTGTACGAGTTCACGGCTTCTGCACTCATTTCACTACCCCCTAAAAAAGAGGCGTCGCTTAATGCGACAGCCTCTATTTTTATAGGAAAAATACTTTTTTAAGGGACTCCTTAAATGGCTTAACTATCTCGATAACGATAAGACCCACACCGATAATTGCCAAGAAAACCATCGGATAAAGTGACCAGGCAAAGCCCGTGTGAGTTATGTCAAAGGTGATATGAGTCAGCTCCTCAATAACCAAAACAAGCAAGCCCAACAGTATAAACCCACCGCCGAATATGTAAAGCCTTCCGTGTCGCAAATATTTCAAAAGAGCAACCATGCCGGTTACAATCGCTCCCACAGACACAGTTATAGGCAAAGCAAAGGTCCAAAACCAACCCATGCCTAACTTCAAGTTAATATTCCACAAAAATACGCAAAGAACTAAGAAATCACAGGGAATAAAAACCACAGGGTTGGGTCTTTTAAACCAAAGGGGCAAAACAGCACACACATAAAGCAGTACCACCGCACCCACTACATACCCAAACCAGTCTACTTGTCCATTTAGATTGAGGTCGAGAATTAAAGCAAAAATAATAGGAATTAAGTGCAAAAGGGTAATAACAAATAAAAGTCCCCTTATGTTGATTTCCTCACTTTTAAACGCCCTTCTCGGATAAGTGGGCAACGCCTCAGATTTTTTCAAATCGGGGTGATAAACCCTTGTCTGACAGATAGGACAAATTTTTTGCCCATCGCTCAGCTCTATTCCGCAATTAACACAATACATTCGTTTTCTCCTCTATTGGACTTTTTGTCCGCTGTGCACCAAGCCTTACCTCGGAGCCTTCCTTCGCTGTCTGTTAGGTCTTGAGTTGCTCTCCGCAACCACCTTGATACCAAGCTCCTTAAAGGTTTCGTAAAGCTCACGCTCCAAAATGCTTTCCTTAATGTTTCTGATAATGTTCAAATACGTCTTTCCACCGTATGTAACAACCGCACTGTTGTATGGCGCCTTTGACTGTACGCCAAGCAAAACATCCACCCTTGTCACATGCTCCTCAAGCTCAGGGGGCATCCTTACTACACCCATATTGGAAAGGGTAAAGGTTGATTTTTTCTCGCCCACCGCATTGAAGGCAAGCTTCATAATCATATTTTTCAGGAACAGGGGCGCAATTTTCAAAATCATATTATTTTCATTGCCCACGTTAGTGGCAATACGTGCGCTCATATTTTTGGGCGTTACCTCTAAGCACATTTGATGATACACAATTTTGCAAATTTCCTCAAAGGTATACTCTCCGTATCTTGGGTCAACCCCCGGTGTTGTAAACAGCACAAAGTTACGAAGGGTCTTTGACGGGTAAAGATTTCTCAAATTTACAGGCACAAGTATTTTAACGGGACGTCTGCGCTGCGGATAAGGTACAAGGTCCTCCTGTATGCGCAGGTTCGTATAAATCAAGGCCGCAATAAAGTATGAGGTAACGGTCACCCCGTATTTTTTCGCCTCAAGAGAAAGCTGAGCTGCATCCATAATAAACGTGGTATTGGTACGAAATCCGTCAGGCTCAGGCTTACCGATAATTTTAAAGGCGGTTTTCTCACGTCTCGGATGCTTCACCTTGCCCGCATATTTTTGGAAGCTGTCCTCAAGCTCCTGTGCAGTTGGCTCCTCTAACCTGTCAAGAACGCCACAGGTGTTTGACACCTTAATTCCGTGCTTTTGATAAAAATACTCCGCAAGCAAGGATTTCAAGAAGATAATACCACCGTTTCCGTCAGTTAACGCGTGGAAAAACTCCATAGCCAAGCGGTTTTCATAAACTATAACACGAAAGGCGCATTTTCTGATGTCGTCAAGGAACATCCTCGAAAGTGGGTAGGGCTTTTCGTCCATAATGTCGGGCGCCTTTGGTATTTCCTCTAAGTAATACCAGAAAAAGCCACGCTTTAGCCTTACCGCAATAGACGGAAATCTGCGTACGGTTACGTCAAGAGCAACCTGCATAATTTCCTTGTCTATTTTCTCGTCAAGAGTGGCAGACAGGCGGAAAACGTTACTCCAGCCCCTGTTTCTCGAGGCGGGATAAATCTTTGCCGCATTGTCAAGGCTCATCCACTTCAGCTTTTTTTGAAGTGGAACATTTTCCTTAATAAAGCGGCGCATTTTGTCGAAATCTCCCTCGTTTTCACGAAGTCCGTAAAGCACGTATCCGTGCCACATCTGCGGAGTCACCACAAGCTCGCTTTTTCCACCGCTGTTTATAATGCCCTCGTGTATCCTTTTCGCATCGCCAAGCATAATTTCATCCCCGCCAACAAACACAAGGCAAGGGGGGAGCTTGTCAAGCTCCGCATTTGCAGGAGACACTAACGGGTCAGCTTTTTTATTAAAATCATCCACAGGGTCAGGGTTTATCTTTGGATGGGTACGTTTCCCCGTTTTTTCCTCCGCCCCGTACATATAAAAATCCGCATAATATTTTAACCTTGCGCGGGTCATCGTTGGGTCATTTTTGCGGTTTGTCTCATAGGACTCGCTTGTAGAATTCAAATCAGTCCAAGGAGAAATTGCAATAATACCCGCAGGCATAACTCTCTGCTTTTCCTTTAGCTTCAAGCACAGGGAATAGCAAAGACCACCCCCCGCACTTTCGCCGCATAAAACAATGCTCTGGGGGTCATAGCCGTGGGATAAAAGATATCCGTACGCCTCCAAGGAGTCGTCAAGAGCGGCAGGATAAATATGCTCAGGAGCAAGTCTGTACGCCACACAAAGCACCCGTATACCGCACTTAGCACAAAGCATAGTGGCAAAGCCCTTGGCATAAGCCAAGTCACCCGACGTATATCCTCCGCCGTGCAAATAAAGAATTATACCGCGAGACAGCTCGTCCTTTGGAGTGATTAGGGACGCCTCGCACTCTCCGATAGTAAAATCATCATAAGTGACCTCATTCTTGTGGAAGGACGCCATTAGCTTACCGAGTCTGTCCTGGTTGCGCCTTGCGGTTTCAAGGGAGCAGTTAGAAAGAAACGACTTAAAAAAGCTAATCTGCGAGCGCAAAAATTTAGTAAACGGTCTCATTTTCTTCTCCTCCCATGTCAATCTTTTTTGTTTCATTTTACCACATATTCACTTCATATTCAATATAAAACCGTATTTTGCGCCATAAAAGTCTTTTTATTCACAAAATCTGTAAAAAAATTTACATTTTTATAATATTTTTTTATATATAATATTGAAATATTATAAATTATATGTTACAATACAGATGAATACGAGCTATGCTCGATAATTTTGACAGGAGGGGTATTAAAATGGCAGAGTTTAATTTTGAAATTGTTAAGAATTTCGGTACAGTTTCTGAAAGCAACAACGGTTGGGTTAAAGAAGTTAACCTTGTTAGCTGGAACGACCGTGAGCCTGTTTATGATATTCGTGTATGGCAGGAAAATCACGAAAAGCTCGGCAAGGGCATCACCTTGACAGACGTTGAGCTTAAGAACCTCAAGGATTTGCTTAACTCAATGGAAATCTAATTAGCTTAAATACATAAATCGGTGGAGCTCTTCCACCGATTTTTATTTTACCGCAATCCAATCTTGGCTTACAAAATGGGGCTGTCGCAAATCGCGACAGCCCCATTTGAAATTATTTGTTTTCTTCACACTTTTTTTCCTCGTTTTGCTTTTCTTCCTGCTCCGCTTTTTCCTTCTCTACAAGCTTTGCATCGTAGCAAATGTGACCCTTGTTTTGCTCTCTTGTGATAAAGTATTCACTTGGGTCAAAGTCAGGGAATTCCTCGGGCATAGATGCCTTAATCGCACAAATAGCAATAGCAAGCTGATATTCGTCAGGCTCACGGGTGGTAATTCTCTGCATCCACAAGCCGGGTGCAGACAAAGCCTTAGTAAGCCAATTTTCGTGCTTGCCCGCAAGCATAATAAACTCGTAGCCAACGCCCATAATAAGCGGCAAAATAGCAAGCTTAATAAGAACTCTCAGCCAAGCCATATCGCCCCACTGTGGAATAAACATACCAACAACAATACCCAAAAGAATCATAACAAACATAAAGCTTGTACCGCATCTTGGGTGATAGCGTGTGCATTTCTTTGCATTTTCAGGGGTTAAATCCATACCTGCCTCAAAGCAAGCGATAGACTTATGCTCCGCGCCGTGATATTGGAAGGTACGCCTGATGTCCTTCATCAATGACACAAGCACAAGATAACCGATAAAAATCAATACCTTAATACCGCCCTCAATAGCCGCTAAGCCATATTGCCAGCCGCCTGTGGGGTCAATCTCAAAGCCCTCAACAAGCCAGTTAGTAACAACAGTTGGTAAATAAGTAAACAAAAACAGTGCAAGTGCAAGACCCAAAACCAAGGAAAACGCCATTATTACAACTGTGGTTGCGCCACTTCCCTTCTTTTCGTCCTTTTCTGCATTTTTTTCTTCAGAAGCACTTTTCTTTGCCGAACTGTCGCTATCACCCGTCCCTACATCATCCGCCTCGGCCACTGCTTTTGAACCTTCTGCCTCCTTTGGAGCAAGTGAGGTGTCGGCTCCGCCGACGGAGGGATTGTTCTCATTCGCCTCAGTCTCTGATTTTGCATTTTGCATTTTGTTTTTTGCATTTTTCTTCGCTTCTTTCTTCGCCTGCTTTTCAGCCTTTAGTCTTGCTTCCTCTTCCTCAAGGCCAAGCATATCGGTAGCCTTGCCCAAGGTTTTAAAGGAAAGAACCATAGACTCAAAAAAGCCTACAATACCGCGAAGTATCGGAATGTTAATCCATTTATGGTTAGTTTTAAGGGCAACAAACTTGCTTTTTTCAATCTCAATTGTACCGTCATCCTTGCGGACAGCTAAAGCAACCTCTTGACCCTTTTTCATCATTACGCCCTCGATAACCGCCTGACCGCCCACGCGATTTTTACGACAGCATAAATCCTGCTTTTTATCCATCAATTTCCCTTTCTGCTATCCAAATAGCTTTGTAGTATCAAGCAAGCGGACATTTCGTCAATAATGCTTTTCCGCTTTTGCCCTCTTGTATTGGTTATGTTGAGCATCGTGTGAGCATTGGCGGTTGAAAGCCTTTCATCAAAAAGCACAACCTCAAGCCCTGTAAGCTCACGGAGCTTTTCGCCAAAGGCCTGCGCCTTTTCGCTCCTTGGTCCCAAGGTCCCGTTCATATTTATGGGGTGACCGAGAACAATCAGCCCTGCGTCCTTTTCCTTAGCAACACGGGCAACCTCCTCGGCAGTTTTCATAAACCCCGTTGATTTTATAGTCCCCACGCCGCTTGCCAAAAAGCCACTTATATCGGAAAGAGCAAGACCCGTGCGGGCATCACCGAAATCAACGCCAAGTATTCTTTTATTTAACATCAAAAGCTCCTAAATACTTAATTACGCAAACATTATAACATATAATATAAGTAGTTTCAATGAAATTTTCACGAAATATTGTAAATTTTTTGCGTAAATAATTGCATTTTTTAATAATGTGTGGTATATTATTATTACAAAGAAAAGAAAAGGAGCGCACAAATATGAAAAACTTCTCAAGATTTTTAATGTCCTTTGCCGCAGTTATAGCTGCTATGGCTGCAATTATTACAATATTTTATAAAATTACAAAGAAGCACCTAAAGATTAACGTTGAGGTTTTGCCTGACGATATTGAAGACGAAAATGAGTTGACCGCCGCTGTTGACGTTATCGACATCGACATTCCAAGCGATGATACAGATAGCGAAATTGAGGTTAGCTTCACAGAAGAAAACTAAGGCTAATAATCAGGGCATACAAAAGACAGAGAACCGAAATTCTCTGTCTTTTTTGTTTGCTATTCTTCCTCACCTTGCGACTGCTTTTTCATCATTTTCTTTTCGTATCTTACCTTTTTTTGCAAATCAGTTATTCCGATAACCGCATCGGCAACAACAGCCGATACTGCTATGACAATAATCGCGCCCACAAAAATGAGCCACATAGGGTGCCATAAATCCCCAAGGAACCCAAAAAGAAAATACGCAAGTAAGGACAAAAGTACAGTAGTTGCCGCAATCACACCTATAATTCTTTCGTTGAGGAGCCTTTTCATTTTTAACTCTCTCTGCATTTTCTCAATCGTGTCAGTGTCTTCCTCAGCGCTCTTTACCGCTATATTTTTCGCGCCCTCTTGAGCGCTTCCACGTACAAGAGTGTCCATATCGCACTCAAAAAGCTCGCACAGGCTTATAATCGTTTCAACATCGGGAAATGTTGAGTCCGTTTCCCATCTTGAAACCGTCTGCCTTGAAACAAAAAGACGCTCCGCCAATTCCTCTTGCGTAATATTCAACTGTCGTCTGTAAAATCCAACGTTTTCTCCAAAGCTCATTATTTTTCGCCTCCTTTTGTTTCATTCTAATCCGCCAAGGCTCAAAAATCAAGCACATATTGACATATTTCCTGCCAAAATGATGTAACACCCAATGTTACATTTCGCAATTTTCGTGTTGCAACCACAAAAAACGCACTAATTCGCCCAAATTACCGCCACGCGGGGATTGTTTCCGTAATCCTTGAGAATTTCATAGGATTTTATGGACCCTGTGTCGCGTTTTTCACTTAAAAGCGTGTCCATTATCTCCCCTTGGTCATAGCCGAATTCAATTAGCATAACGCCGTTTTCCTTCAAATAGCTAAGACCGTCACCAATTAAAAACCGAATTATGTCAAGACCGTCTTGCCCGCCGTCAAGAGCCATCAAAGGCTCTTTTTTTACTTCCTCGGGCAAAGCATCAATATCGCCGCTTGGTATATACGGAGGGTTAGAAACTATCATATCATACCGTTTTTTCGGCATTTCCCTTGTAATGTCACCAAGTATAAGCTCGCACCTGTCTGTTAATCCGTGCAGCTCGGCATTTTTCTTTGCCATATCAAGAGCGCCCTTTGACAAGTCCATAAGCATCACCCTGTCAATGCCACCGTACATCAAAAGTGATAATCCAATACAACCGCTACCCGTACACAAATCCGCAACCTGCAATTCTGCATTTTGCTCATCGCACCCCAATTGCTCCTTCTCCGAGGGAGCTGTCACCGCAGGTGACTGAGGGAGTGCCAATTTTGCATTTTGCATTTTGCATTTTTCTGCCTCCTTTAGCAAGGGAGGTGTCGGCAAAGCCGACGGAGGGATTGTCAATTTTGTATTTTGCATTTTGCATTTTGCATTATTTTCATCCACAGGGTGGCGTTTTTTTAATATTTCAAGAGCTTTTTCAACCAAAATCTCCGTGTCAGGCTGAGGAATTAAGCACGCCTCTGACACAAGAAATTTTTTGCCCATGAACTCCCATTCGCCAAAAATGTACTGCAAGGGTATTCGCTCTTTTCTCTTTTCAAGCACCGCATCAAGCTCATCCGACTCAAAATTTCTTGTCAGGTTCAAAAGCAAAGCGCCTCTGGTAACACCAAAAAGCTTTTCCGCAATTAAGTAGCTCTCGCCCCTTGCGTCTTCAATTCCGAAGGAGCGGAGCTTACCCTCAATTTCCTTTATATTCATTACATCAGTTCGCAAACAAAGTCGCAAATTTCCCCTGGGTTATCAATGTCAAGACCGTTTATGAGCCTTGCCTGTGCATACAGGATTTTTGCATATTTTGTCAGCTTTTCCTTATCGTTTATAAACATTAGCTTTAGCTTAGAAGCAATTTCGTGGTTCATATTAATTTCAAGCACAGTCTGTGCCTTCATCATAGAAGCGTCAGCCCCCGGCATTTTGGAAAGGACTCTTTCCATTTCGTGGGACATCTCTCCTTCTGTGCTTAAAGAAACAGGGTGAGAGCCTAAGCCGTTTGTCATTCTTACTGCAAAAACGTCACCGATAGCTTCCTTCATAAAGTCAAGCATTTCCTTGTTCTTTTCGTTTTCCTGCTCTTTTGCTTGCTTATCGTCATCGCTTGTTAGGTCAAGCTTGTCAGCGCATACGTTTTTGAACTCCTTGCCTTCGTACTCGTGGAGCATTTTAACCGCAAATTCATCCACGTCCTCGGTCAAAATCAAAATTTCGTAGCCCTTTTGAATAGCAACCTCAACCTGAGGAAGCATCATAACCCTATCGTAGCTTTCGCCCGCTGCATAGTAGATTGCATCTTGTCCTTCCTTCATTCCGGCTATATATTCCTTAAAGGAAACAAGCTTCTTTTCTCTTGATGAGGTAAACAAAATAAGGTCCTTTAAATTTTCCTTGTTAGCGCCGTAGCCCTCGTATAGACCGTATTTGATCTGCGCGCCGAAGGCACTCCAGAATTTTTCATACTTTTCGCGCTCGCTCTCCATCATCTTGATAAGCTCGCTCTTGATTTTCTTCTCAATAGCCTTGCCCATTACCTTTAGCTGTCTGTCGTGCTGGAGAGTTTCTCTTGAAATATTAAGGGTTAAATCCGCGCTGTCAACCACACCGCGCACAAACGCAAAATAGTCGGGCAAAAGCTCCGCGCACTTTTCCGTTATCATAACCCCGCTTGAATAAAGCTCCAAGCCCTTTTCGTATGATTTCGTGTAGTAGTCAAATGGAGCGTGAGACGGAATAAACAAAAGGGATTCAAAGGAAACAAGTCCCTCGGATTTTTGGCTGATAACCTTGAGTGGCGCCTCATAATCGTAGTACTTGTCCCTGTAAAAGCCCGCATATTCTTCCTCAGTTACCTCGCTCTGTGATTTTTTCCAAAGAGGCTTTTGGCTGTTCAAGGTTTCAACCTCATATACAGTTTCATACTCGTTTTCAGTGCCTTCCTTTAGCTTTTCGTTAGGCATCTCCATTACAATCGGGTAAGTGATGTAGTCGGAATATTTCTTAACAAGGTAGCGTAGCTTGTATTCGCTTAAATACTCACCGTACTTTTCCTCGTCAGTGTCATCCTTCAAGGTCAAAATTATCTCAGTGCCGTACTCTGCCTTTTCCGCCTCCTCAATAGTGTAGCCGTCAACACCCTGGCTCTCCCATTTGTACGCAACGTCACTACCATATGGCTTACTGATTACACAAACGTTCTTACTCACCATAAATGAGGAATAAAAGCCAACACCAAACTGACCAATTACGTCAACCTCACTCTGCTCATTGTCGCGCTTGAACTCAAATGAGCCGCTTTTTGCAATAGTACCAAGGTTATTTTCAAGCTCATCCTTAGTCATACCGCATCCGTTGTCACGAATAATAATCTGCCTCTTGTCCTTATCAAGAGCCAACTCAATCTTATAGTCGCCTCTTTTAAGAGTAACGCTGTTGTCCGTCAAGGAACGGTAATAAAGCTTATCAATAGCATCGCTTGCATTAGAAATAATTTCCCTCAAAAAAATCTCTCTATTGGTGTAAATAGAGTTAATCATCATATCGAGTAGCTTTTGGCTCTCTGTTTTAAACTGCTTCTTTTTCATTAAATTTTACCTCACTCAATTGTTTTTAGCACTCTCGCTCAAAGACTGCTAACTCTATTATAGCACCAAAAAATCAAATGTCAATAGTCAACACTCTTTTGGCTTTAATTTTATAACAAAAGAGTAAGCGGTTTTAAACGCTTACTCCTTCTCTTTACTTTATAATCTCCATATACTCGGTAAAAATCGTACCTGTTATAAAATCAATAGGCACAAGCACAGTGTAATCCCCGTAGTCGTACATTATAATACCCTGGGAGCTTTGACCGTGCTTTCCCGTTCTGTCGGTATCATTTTCACCAATCCAGCGCGGCTCAGTCACGCTTGGAACGTGGACCATGTGGCAATATGTACCGTCATAGTTAGAATAGTTGAGCCAATCCCCGTAAATCTCCATTTCAAACATCCAGTGAGAATGACCGCTGAAATATATCACGTTTTTATAATCTCTCATAAGAGCGCGGAACCACATCTCGTCAATATTTGCGTACTTGTACGGCAATGGATAGGTATATCCACCGGGATTCATAATATTGCCAACACCGGTGTGCGCCTGTCCGTCAGGACCGCACAAAAACAGATGGAAGAACAAATAAACCTGTCTGTCCTTATACGCTTCAAGCTTTCCCTCAAGCCATTCGAGCTGCTTGTTGGAAACAACTCTTAAATTTTTGTCAGTATAGCTCCACCTCGTTAAGTTAAGGAATATAAACACATCCCCGTCCTCACCGTTTGGCTTATAGACAAAGTCAGGCTCTCTGCCATCGGAGAACTCACAGTTTTCAATATTTGCGGTTATGTGCTGAGTCCAAAGACCGTTTTTATAAGCAGGCATATCGTGGTTTCCAACAACAGCAAATACAGGATAGTCACGGTCCTTTATTGCCTCATTATAATTTACAAGGGAGCTTTCCTCACCGTCATTTGTAAGGTCTCCCGTAACGCCAACCATGTCAACGCCTATTTTATCGAAATAATCAAGGGCGTTATCAAAAGCAAAAAGCGCATCATCATTCTCGCCGTCGGAGTAATATTTGTTGTAGTGTATATCGGAAAGAACGCCAAAAATAAATGCATCCTTGCCAAATAACAGACACTCCTCGGGGATTTCTTCAAAATATTCCTCACCCTCAGCGCATAAAATAATATGTGTTGCCTCGGGTGGCACAACTACACCGCCAAGGGTGTATTCACCGTCTGCCACGCCTATTTTGGTATAGCTTTCCAGCCTTCCGTCTTCGTTTCCAAAATAAAGCTCGTATTTCTTGGGCATTGGCTCTGCGGAAATTTTACCGTAAATTAAGCCAAGCTCCGCTTTTTCATCAAGCTCCAGAGAAAAATCGTATTTGGGCTTTTGTTCAACGTCATCACCGTTGCCCTCACTAGCCGCTTCACTTGAGCTAACAGAGCTATCAACCTCACTTTTTTCCACAGAAGAGGAAAAATCCCCGTCCACAGTCTGCCCACAAGCAATAAGCATTATAGCTGTAAATAAAGCCAAAAACATAAATAATATCTTCTTCAAAATAATCACCTCAATTTATTTTACCATTTTAAAGCGGATTTTTCAATAGGAAATAAAAAATGCGACCCTGTTTTCGCACACAGGGTCGCATTTTTTATTCATTTGGATTAATATATTTCGCGTAGGTCTTGAGATAATCCAAGCCGGAGAATACCGTACTTATAATTGTAGCCACAATTAAAATGTAGGAGGCAATCCACATTGTATCAATAATTCTGCCCTCAATAAGCGCATATTCAAGAAGCACAATACCGATAGTTACGTCTTGAATTATTGTCTTAGCCTTACCGAAAAGGGAAGCAGCAACAACGCCAACCTCTGTGTTAGCACAAACCAAACGCAAAGAAGTTACCATAAGCTCTCTTAAAAATACAATAAAGCAGGTCCAAACAAGGATTTGTTGCAGTGGCTTTACAACAACCGCCATAGTCAAGAATGACGAGAAAACAAGAATTTTATCAGCCACAGGGTCCATAAATTTACCGAAGTTTGTTATAAGATTATATTTTCTTGCAATGCTACCATCAAAAAAGTCAGTAGCCGCAGTAGCTACAAAAACCAAGCCGGCAGTAAGACCGCAAACGAAAGGATTTGCAATGTAAATCATACAAGCAATATAAACAGGCACCAGCAAAACTCTTAAAATTGTCAGCCTGTTTGGCAAATTCATTTTTTTCTTTACAGGCTTTTCCTCTGCAACTGCTATGGCAGAGACAGCCTCTTCATTTTCGATAGGTACATTCTTTTCGTCCATTTGAAAAATCTCCTTTCAAATACCTATATAATATTATGCACAATTAAACAGTTATATTAAACGCTATTCTTAACTACTATTTTTCGCGCGTCAAGATCACACACTAGGAGTAGCTCTTTGATGTCAGTCAATTCTGAAAAGTAAGAGAAGCAAGAAAGTCAAGGCGTTTTTGTTTCTGAGGGCGCCG
>JAZSGX010000012.1:0-31751 GCA_045532975.1 Eubacteriales bacterium
ATTTTTAATGTCCTCCTAATGTGGTTTTCGTTGCAACTGGCAGGTCGCTTCTTTATTATACCACATTAGGAGTTTTCTTTTCTGACTCACCGGTAAACCTCTACCGAACCCCACGACTATCGTGGGGTTTTCTATATACAACAAAAAAGGCGAGCGCAATGCTCGCCTTTTTTATGCTAAATTAATTATTCAGCAGCCTCTTCTGTAGCCTCTGCTACCTCTTCAACTGCTTCCTCAGCTGCTTCCTCAGCTACTTCCTCGTTAGCCTCTTCCTGTGGGAGAAGCGCGCGGATGGAGAGAGAAACCTTTTGCTTTTCATCGTCAATACCTGTTACCTGTGCATCAACAACGTCGCCAACCTTGAGTACGTTAGCAACAGAATCAATCTTTCTGTCAGCAATTTGGCTGATGTGGATAAGACCGTCAACGCCTGGAACGATTTCAGCAAATGCACCGAAGGATGTAACACCTACAACCTTAACGGATGCAACTGAGCCTTCCTCGTACTTGGACTTGAAGATGTTCCAAGGATTTTGGTCGTCTGTCTTGTGACCCAAGGAAATTCTGTTAGCTTCCTTATCAAAGGACTTAACAAATACCTTAATCACGTCGCCAACCTTAACAACCTCGCTTGGATGCTTAATTCTCTTCCAAGAAAGCTCTGTGATATGTACAAGACCGTCAACACCGCCAAGGTCAACAAATGCACCGTAGGATGTCAAGCTCTTGATTGGACCTTCAAACTCAGCACCCTCGGAAAGTGATGCCCAGAATGCTTCCTTCTCTGCTGCCTTCTTCTCGCGCAGAACAGCCTTGATGGATGCAATAGCTCTGCGTCTGTCTTCCTTGATTTCAACAACCTTAACCTCTTGCTCAGTACCTGCAAGAACGGACATATCGCCATCCTTTGCAATACCTGTCATAGAAGCAGGAACAAATACCTCAACACCGTCGATAGATGCGATAACGCCACCCTTTGTAGCCTTTGTAATCTTAGCTGTTACAACCTCACCGCTTGCCGCGTAGTCAACAATCTTTTGCCAATTCTTAACAACGTCAACCTTCTTCTTAGAAAGGATTGCAATACCGTCAACGTCGCTCTTGCTAACAACGGATGCTTCAACGCTGTCACCGATTTTGAAAAGCTCAGAAAGCTTAATATCATTAGAATCTGTTATCTGGTCTCTTGTGATTACACCTGTAAGCTTATCGCCAAGGTCTAAGCTGATTTCGTTTTCAGAAATAGCCATAACTGTACCGGTAACCGTTGCTCCTACATATATTTTCGCTTTCTTCGCATACTCCTCCTCGAGAAGCTGTGCAAAGTTTTCGTTTAGATTTTCCATGTTTTCTTTTACCTCCTGTATTATACTGTCAGGAGTGGAAGCCCCTGCAGTTATACCAATATAATTTGCGCGCCTGATTTTTTCAAACAAAGCCTTGTCCGAGCTTAACAAAACGTCATCCTTTGTTTCAATCCAATAAGTGTCAGGGCAATAGCCTTTGCATACCTGAGCAAGCTTGGATGTGTTGGAGCTGTCCTTACCACCGATAACAAGCATAAGGTCGCACTCCTGCGCCAATTCCATAGCCTCTGTCTGCCTTTTTTCAGTCACACTACATATTGTATCAAATATTTTTGCATTTGTACAGTATTTTTTGATAATTTTTTCACTTTTTTCCCACTCTGTTAACTTTTGAGTAGTTTGAGCCGCCATATTTATGTTAAAATTCGACAAATCTCGGCTTGAAAGGAACTCTTCAAGCTCATCGGCAGTGCCAAAAACGTGTCCCTCGTTCTTAACATAGCTCATAATGGACTTAACCTCGGGGTGCTCCGCTTGACCTATTAAGACGAAGATTTCGTTTTCTTTCGAGTTTTCCGCCGCAATTTTGTGTATCTTCTTAACGTACGGACAAGCACAGTCGATAAGCCTAAAATTTTCGCTCTTCTCTGCACACTCCTGTAGCTTCTTTTGTATGTCATACTCAATTCCGTGAGCCCTTGTCACAATGGTTACCCGTGTGCCTCTCAATGCTTCATCAAGCAATGAAATCGCCCCGTCAACGTCTATGACACAAACTCCGTTTTCCTTCAAAAATTCATTGTATTGGTCATTATGTATCAGCTTTCCAAGAGTACAAATAACGTCACCCTGTGTCTTATTTTTGATAAGCTCCTCTATGGTGCTCGTTGCCTGTCTTACTCCAAAGCAAAAGCCTGCATTTTTGGCAACTCTAATCATTTCTTCTTTTTCTTTTCCTTCTTTGCTTTTTCCTTAGCCTCCTCAGCCTCGAAAAGCTCTGTTACCTTTGAAAATGCGTATTCGGTGATTTTCTGGTATCTCTCTCTGCCAACAACACCCTCAAACTTCAAGTCTTCAGGCGGAATGTAGTCACCTATGATAAACTTGGTTCTTCTGAAAATTCTAACCTTATTTTTCTTAGTTTTAATGCAAACAGGTAAAATGCCAACCCCGGCGCGGTCCGCAAACATACCAATGCCGCTCTTAACCTGTGCATCTCTCGGATGGACGTATGGCATACGCGTTCCCTGTGGGAAAATGGCAACGGGATGACCATCCTTTAGTATATCTATGGTTTGCCTTACCGCAGCAATATCACCCTTTGACCTGTCTATCGGAAATGCACCCATTGACTTTAAAAACATACCCACAAGAGGTATTCTGAACACCTCTTTTTTTGCCATACAACGGATTTGGTTTTTAAGTCCCACCGTAACAACGGGCCCGTCCATCATAGAGGTATGGTTTGCACAAACAATAAAGGGCTTGTCAAAAACCTCTTTTTCCTTGTTAATAATTTTTACTCTGTAAATACATTTATAAATGCCACCGAAAATGGCCTTCATCACTTTGTAAAATTTGTTCATATGCTCACCTTCGTTTTAATAATTTTAATAACCTCATCAACGCTGCCCTCAATGTCATAATCGGAGTTGTCAAAAATCACAGCATCGGAAGCAGGCACACAGGGCGCGGTTTTTCTCGTAGAATCGTTCTTGTCGCGCTCGATTATATCAGCAAGCACACCTTCAAAAGTGCAGTCCTCACCCTTGGCGGTAAGCTCAAGATAGCGACGCCTTGCTCTTGCCTCGGGAGACGCCACCATAAACACCTTAACCTCAGCATCTGGCAAAATAACCGTGCCGATATCACGTCCGTCCATAACAACACTGTTTTTGGAAGCGATATCGCGCTGGGTATTCAAAAGAAAGGCTCTTACCTCGGGAATTGCGGAAACGGCTGAAGCATACATAGCAATTTCTCCTGTGCGGATGTTGTCGCCTACGCGCTCACCGTTCAAGGTGATAATCTGCTCACCGTCAATAAATTGCATATTCAAATCAATCTTGGGAAGCAATGCGATAACGCCCTCTTTGTCAGACTTATCAACACCGCAACGCTTAACGTAAAGACCTATTGTGCGGTAAAGCGCCCCTGTGTCAACGTAAATTATTCCAAGCCTTTTAGCAAGTGCCTTAGCAACCGTGCTTTTACCTGCTCCGCTTGGTCCGTCAAGTGCTATTTTCATAATTTTTCTCCTTGCAATATAAATTTTGCATTGTACATTTTGAATTTTGCATTTACTTAATCCTGCCAAGCGGCGTGAGTGCCTGCAAGAGCGCCTGTTGAAAAGGCGATTTGCAAATTGTAGCCACCTGTGTAGGCATCGACGTCTATAATCTCGCCTGCAAAGTAAAGACCCTTAACAAGCTTTGATTCCATTGTAGATGGATTGATTTCATTAACGGAAATACCGCCCTGAGTAATTATAGCCTCTCTTATGGGTCGAAATCCCTTGATTTCAAGGCACAAGCTCTTCAAAACACCGATAAGGCTCTGTCTTTGCTCCTTAGTTATAGCATTTACCTTTGTTAACGGGTCAATTCCGCATTTTTTTATCATAAAGGGAATAATTTTGGAAGGAAGTAAACCGCCTAAGGCGTTACCGAAATCCCTGTTGAGCTGCTTGGAAAAATCGCTCAAAACTCTCGTATCAAGAGTTTTTTCGTCTAACGCAGGCTTAAAATCGACCAGTGCCTCATACTTTCCTTTTTCCATTTTTGCCATATGGCATGATGCGGAAAGCACCAAGGGGCCGCTTATACCGAAGTGGGTAAAGAGCATCTCTCCCATTTCCTCAAAAACTATTTTTCCATTTTGGCGATTTCTAATTTTCAAGGTGACATTTTTAAGGGAAACACCCATAATTTCAGCCACGTCCTCCACTGTTTCCAAGGGAACAAGGGATGGAATAAGGGGTGTAACGGTATGTCCCAAATTCTTTGCAAAGCGGTGTCCGTCACCGTCCGAGCCTGTGGTGGGGTAAGATATGCCACCTGTGGCAATTATAACGCTGTCAAATTCATATTCGCTTATATTTGTCTTAACACCAGTTACTCGCCCATCACGTTCCTTAACACCCGCAACACATTCGTGCTTTAATTCAACCCCATAATCGAGCATACACCGTTTCAATGAGAAAACTATGTCCATCGCCTTATCCGACACAGGAAAAACCCTGCGTCCGCGCTCAGTTTTCAATGGTACACCAAGATTTTCAAAAAATGATTTTGTGTCCGAGGTGTCAAAATTGCTAAATGACGCATACAGGAATTTAGGGTTGGAGATAACGTTTTTCAAAAGCTCTTGAGTATCACAATCATTTGTCACATTGCATCTACCCTTACCTGTTATGGCAAGCTTTTTGCCAACCCTGTCGTTTTTTTCAAATACCGTAACAGACGCACCGTTTTGTGCAGCATATATGGCAGCCATCATGCCAGCCGCCCCTGCGCCGATTACGGCAATTCTTGTTTGTTCGTACATTAAAATTTCTCCTTTTGGGAGTTTTTGATTTATGCTAAATCAAGCCTTTTTCCTTTTTGTAAGCGATAAACTCCTCATAGGTACCGCTATAATCAAGCATGCCGCCCTCGGGCAAAAGCTCAATGATACGGTTAGCAACGGTGTTTACCGTTTCGTAGTCGTGGGAATAGAAAAGAATGTTGCCACGAAAGTCGCTAAGACCGTTATTTACCGCAGTAATAGACTCAAGGTCCAAGTGGTTTGTAGGCTGATCAAGAAGTAGGAAGTTAGAGCCGAAAAGCATCATACGGGAGAACATACATCTTGCCTTTTCTCCACCGGACAAAACGCTAACCTCTTTGAAAATACTGTCACCGGAGAATAACATTCTGCCAAGAAATCCGCGCAAATAAGTCTCTGTTTGGTCCTTAGAATATCTTCTCATCCAATCAAGAATAGAGTCGTGGCATCCCTCAAAGTATTCAATATTGTCCTTAGGGAAATAGGATTTTGTGATGCTGACACCCCACTTAAAGGAGCCGCTGTCTGCCTCTTGCTCTTCCATCAAAACCTTGAAGAAGGATGTTATTGCAAGCTCGTTACCAAGCAAGGCAATTTTTTCGCCCTTGCCGACCATAAAGGAAATATCCTTAAAGAGGATTTCCCCACCCTGTGTTTTAGTTAAGTCCTTAACGGTCAATATATCCTTGCCCGCTTCCCTCTCCATATCAAAGCCGATAAATGGGTATCTGCGGCTTGATGCCGGAAGCTCTTCAACAGACAATTTATCAAGAAGCTTACGGCGTGAGGTTGCCTGACGGGATTTTGATTTATTTGCGGAGAAACGGGAAATAAAGCTTTGAAGCTCCTTGATTTTTTCCTCGTTACGCTTGTTTTGTTGCTTTATCATACGCTGAATAAGCTGGCTGGATTCATACCAGAACTCATAGTTACCAACGTACATTTTAATGCCGGCATAATCTATATCAACAATATTTGTGCAAACGTCGTTTAAAAAGTGACGGTCGTGAGAAACAACCAAAACTGTACCGAAATAGTCACTCAAAAAATCCTCAAGCCAAGTAATTGCATCAATATCAAGACCGTTTGTAGGCTCGTCCAACAAAATAATATCGGGGTTGCCGAAAAGTGCCTGTGCCAAAAGCACCTTAACCTTCTCGCTTTCCAAAAGGTCGGACATCTGTACATAGAGCAAATCCTCACAAAGTCCCAAGCCTTGAATAAGCTTGGAAGCGTCACTTTCCGCCTCCCAGCCGTTAAGCTCTGCAAACTCACCCTCAAGCTCAGAGGCGCGGATACCGTCCTCGTCGGTAAAGTCGTCCTTCATATATATAGCATCCTTTTCCTTCATAATGGAATAAAGACGCTCATTACCCATAATTATGGTATCAAGCACCGTATATTCGTCATAAGCAAAGTGGTTCTGCTTCAAAACCGACATTCTGATATTTTCGGGAATGTAAACATCACCCTTTGTTGGCTCAAGCTCCTTGCAAAGTATCCTCAAAAACGTACTTTTTCCTGCACCGTTAGCACCGATAACTCCATAGCAGTTACCCGGTGTAAACTTCAAATTTACATCCTTGAAAAGCACCTGACCGCCAAAATTAAAGGTCAAATTATTAACTGTAATCATATTTTCCTCACATAAATATTATTCATATTATTATATCACACAGTGCTGTAAAAATCAAGATAATATTGTTAATGTAGTTTTAATTGAAAAAATTTTAGGAAAATTCGACCCAAAGTGTTGCAATTCAACAAAAAATAGTGTAAAATAATTGTGAATAACTATATTGCAAATCATTTTGAAAGGATATAACACTATGAAAAAGATTTTAACATTCATCTTTGCCCTTGTAACAGTCCTTACAATATGTTCTGTTTCAGCGCTTGCAGCCGACACGGAGGCTATTGCTAAGATTGGCGACACAGAATACACGTCTCTCCAAGAGGCTATTGATGCGGCACAAGAGGGAGACACCGTTGTTCTTCTTCAAGACCTTACTATTGAGAGTGACCTTAGTGATGCGGCAAGCGGTGTTTTCAACATTAAAGCTGACGACAAAATCACTATTGATTTTAACGGTAAGGTAATCAATGCAACTGACAATTCAGCCGGTAACTTCATTTTGTTCTATAGCTACGGTGAATTGACTGTTAAAAACGGCACTATCAATTTAGCTGCTACTGTTGAGCGTAATTGGAACGCACAATCTACAATTTTCTTAAACCGTGGCGGTGTTTTGAATGTAGAAAGCGGTACATACTCTCACAACGGTGGCACATCAATGGCTTTTGCTCTTGATATTAGCGGCAACTGGTTTGGTGATGCATATGCTACAATTAGTGGCGGTAGCATTTCCAGTACGTATACTGCTATTCGTATGCGTATGGAAAACATTTCAAACGGTTACAGCGGAACTGTTTATGTGACTATTACAGGTGGTACTGTATACGGTGACAACAGAGGTGTTTGGGGTCAAATGGCATCCTCCTATACAGGCACCGAAAAGGTTGGTGACCTTGATGTTTCAGGCGGTACCGTTGGCGGTGGCAAGGCTGCCATCAATATGTATGCCTCCGAGCAAAACAATGTTGACGTTGTAATTTCCGGTGATGCAAGTATTGACGGTGAGCTTAAGGGCGCTGCAGATGACTTCGAGATAATCGGTGGTACTTTCACCGTTGCTCCATCCACCGTTTGCACAGATACTGTTACAGTTACAGACGGCACAAGCACATATTACACAAGCTTACAGGGTGCGCTTAACTCTTGCAAAAACGGAGAAACCGTTACTCTTGTTTCCGATATTGTACCAACAGCAGGTCTTGTTGTTCCTACGGATTCGTACGTAGTTCTTGATTTGGCAGGCTACTCAATCAGCCAAAGTGTTGAGTGCACTGCCTCTTACCAAATGATTGCCAACAACGGTACTCTTTATATTACCGATAGCGTTGGTGGTGGTAAAATCAGCTTTACCGATACAGGCGTTGGTGATGCAGAAGCAAGATGGGGCTCTTACACAATTAGAAACGCAGGCACTCTTGTAGTTGAAAACGCAACCATAGAAAACCTCAGTGAGCAAAACAAGGACCAGACCTCCTTCAAGCACACTACCTTGGCTATTTTCCAATATAGTGGTTCTTGCACCATCAACAGCGGAATCATATCAACACCTTACTATCGTTCTGTTCGTCTTTGGTCAGGTGATATGACAATTAACGGCGGTACATTTGACGGTCAGGTTTGGATACACTGCGTAAACAACACCGCATCTATGACAATCAATGGCGGTGAATTCAGTCCTAACGGTATGGACGGCTCCTCTGTTTTCGCTAACAATTCCGGTTACGTTGTAGGTTTGTCCGTAACAGGCGGTTCATTTGCAACAAAGGTTGGTGCAAATGACACAGCTGCTCTTGCAGGCTCTATTACAGGCGGTACCTTCTCTGCAAATGCAATTGCAAGTATGGGTGAAAATTCTGTTCTCTTTGGCGGTTCTCTTATCGCTAACGATGACGGTTCATTTAGCGTTGCCATCACTCTTGAAAATGCTTTCAAGTTCCTTGGCTACTCTATCAATAGTGAAATGAATTCTATTACTGCAGGATTTACAGTTGACCAAGAATTGCTCGCTATGTACATTGAGCAAAACGGGCTTACCGGCTTTGATTTCGGTTGTATTTTTGGTGTTAACACAATCAATGAAAAAACCTGCACGTCATTTGCAAAATATACTGAGTATCAAACCTTTAATGCAAAAATTATAGGTATAGATGCAAGCAACGAAAAGCACACAACTGCTGCACTTTTGATGGCATTGTACATCGACCTCGGCGATGGCAACGGTAAGAGCTACGTTGTTGGAACAGGTGTTAATAACAATGTTAAATTTGTTGCTGCTGACGCTGTTACAAGTGTAACATTTGGTTCTCTTATTCAAGACTAAGTTAACATAACAAGGGGCTTTGGGTAGCCCCTTGTTTTTTTGTTTTTTCTGTTGAAAATCTCTTCCTTTTATGTTAATATATAGGTATAGAGTTCCACAGATTATTTTCAGCGGAGAAATATAATGAAAAAATTGCTTTTTTTAACATTGATAATATGCGCTACCGTTTTTATTTTTTCTTCTTGCGGAGCGTGTCAGCACGAATGGAGTATGCCCTCTTGCACTAAGCCCTCTACCTGTAAGCTTTGCAACACAACCTCAGGTGAAACCTTACCACATAAGTATTCCGCAGCCACCTGCTCATCTCCCAAAACCTGTAAGGATTGCGGTGCCACAAGCGGAGAGGCACTTGAGCATACATTAACAGAGGCTACCTGTACAAGAAGTGCCGTTTGTACTGCTTGCGGTGTTTCCGTTGGAGAGCCTGCTGAGCATAAGCTAACGGAGCCTACCTGTTTAAAGCCCGCACAGTGCGAGCTTTGTATGATGAAAACCGATATATACGCAGAGCATGAATTCGAGCCTGCAACTTGCCAGGCTCCTAAAACCTGCATAAACTGTCGTACATCGGAGGGTGAAAAAGCCGAGCACCTTTGGGAAGGTACAAAGTGTCTGTCACAAAAAATTTGCTCTGTCTGCGGTGAAGCAGGCGACATTATCTCCCATACATGGCGTGAAGCAACCTGTGTTGAGCCAAAGCAATGTACTAGCTGTCTTGAAACAGAAGGTGAAGCTCTTGGTCACACCTGGCGTGAAGGCACCTGCCTTGAGCCTGCTGTTTGTAGCAAATGCAATTTTGAAACAACTGAAATTCTTTTACACAATTGGGAATTCACAAGCTGTCTCACCCCTGTTCGCTGCACCCACTGCTCTTTGGACGGTGATGAAATACCGGGACACGACTTAGCCCCTGCGGACTGCATTTTCGCATCAATTTGCAAAATCTGTGGCACTGCCGAGGGGGCAGCATTGGGTCACGATTGGTTAGAGGCTAACTGTATGCAGCCAATCACCTGCTCTCGCTGTCTTATGACTCGCGGCGAAAAAACCGACCATGTGTATGAATACTCCCACCGTGTTGAGCCTTTTTGCAACGAGGGTAAAATCGTTTATAAATGTGTGTGTGGCTTAGAGCAAAGCTCATTCATAGCTCCCACAAAGGAATATCACATTTGCAATGCAGACGGTCTTTGCACCCAATGTAATTTTAAATACGACCCCTCAAGAATGACGCTTGACTCTGTCACCGTTGGCACTACAAACAAATATGTTGAAAGACAGGGACTTTTCAGAAGTCCGGAAACAGTGACAAAGATATATAAGCCTATCACCTCAAATGATTTGGGTATTCCTGTTGTAGAATTAAACGGCAGTATTTCAAGCCTGACAGGTAAGGGCAGCTTGCCTATTCAAATTCCTTTCGTATATACTGACGGAGATAAGGTTATAGAATGTATCGCTGAGCTTAAGGTACAGGGTGCCTCAAGTGCAGGCTACGCCAAGAAAAACTACTCTGTCAAGTTATACGAGGAGGATGGCGTATCAAAGAACAAGGTTAAGCTTGTGGAAAGCTGGGGTAAGCAATTCAAATATTGCCTGAAGGCTAACTGGGTTGACTATTCTCAGGCAAGAAACGTAGTATCAGGTCAGATTTTTGGCGACCTTATACGCTCCCGTGATGTAACAGACGAGCTAACGGATTTGCCAAATGGCGGAGCTATTGATGGGTTCCCTGTCGTTGTATATAACAATGGAGTTTTCCACGGTCTTTACACCTTTAACGTGCCTAAGGACAAATGGATGTTTGATATGGAAGACAGCGACGAAAAAAATCAGGCAATCGTTATGGCTATCGACTGGACACAGGAATGTGCTATGCGCCAAGAAATTACTTATGACAAATATTCAAATTGGACAGGCTCAAAAAGCTGGGAAATTGAGTTTGCCTCAAATGAGGAAAGCTTAATTGACAATTCCACCTCTTGGGTAGCGCACAGCCTTAACCAGCTTGTCAGGTTTGTTATGCGTAACGACGGTGAGGATTTCAAAAACGGAATTCATCAGTACGCTGATGTCGATAAATGTATTGATTCTATGTTATACACCTTCTTTATATGTGCCGATGACAACATCAGTAAAAACATATTGTGGGCAACTCTTGACGGAACCCATTGGTTCTCAAGCGTTTACGATATGGACGGTACTTGGGGTATGCAATGGAACGGCAATATGACCTTTAAGGATGCAAACACCCACTTAATTAATGTTCTTGAATCAAACGGCAACTGGAAATATAATCTCTTATGGGAAAAGCTCTATAAGAACTTTTATAACGAAATTGTTGAAAGATATTGGGAGCTGCGCGAAACCGTTTTCACAATGGACCACATCACGGAAAGATTTGAAGCCTTCTTCAACCAAATTCCAGATGCGGTAAGAGTGGCGGAAAAATCAAGGTGGAATGCGCCAAACAACTCCCCCGACCATTTGGCGCAAATTCTCGAATATGCAAGGCTCCGTATAGAGAAGATGGACAAAATTCTCGTTTACAAAAAATAATTCTTAAAACGGCTGCTTTTGTAGCCGTTTTTTGTTGCAAACATTACTCAAATGTGATAACATAAAATAAAGCTTCATTTTCCGCAAAAAGGAGATTAATATGAATTTTGCAACCCCCGAAAGTGTTGGTGTTTCTTCCGCTAACATACATAAATTTATATCAAAGCTTAACCAAAGAGAAATGCACACTCACTCCGTCCTTTTACTGCGTGGCGACAGTATAATTTACGAGGGCTATTGGGCACCCTTTAACAAGGACTATTGCCACAGAATGTATTCGGTAACAAAAAGCTTTGTTTCCATTGCCATCGGACTGTGCGAGGAGGATGGACTTTTATCTCTTGACGACAAAATCATTGACTACTTTCCCGAAAAAATAGACGGAGAGGCAAACGAATATTTAAAAAAGCAGACCATACGCGAAATGCTGACAATGACAACAACCTGTTGTCCGTGTGGCTGGTTTAGTGAAACCGACCTTGACAGAACTCACCTATATTTTAACAAGAAAGGCTACCGCCGTCCAAGTGGAACTATTTGGGAATATGACAGTGCTGGCTCACAGGTTTTGTCCTCCCTTGTTGAAAAGGTAACCGGCAAGCGTCTTTTTGACTATCTGAACGAGCGCATCTTTACTCATTTAGATACCTTTAAAACCGCAAAGATATTGCAAACGCCAAACGGGGACTCCTGGGGAGATTCCGCACTGATATGTACCACTCGCGACCTTGCTTCCTTTGCCCGCTTTGTTATGAATTATGGCACTTATAATGGCAAGCGCCTGATGAACGAAGGGTATTTAAAAGAAGCTACCAAAAAACAAACCGACAACAGATGGGACTTCCATATGCACGCATTCCACCATGGCTACGGCTATCAGATTTGGAAGGGAGAGGATGATTCCTTTGCTTTTGTGGGTATGGGAGGCCAGCTAGCAGTTTGTATTCCAAAATATAATTTAATATTTTGTTGCACAGGAGATAATCAGGGTAACGAAAGCGCTTGCGATTATATAATTTATCAGCTTTGGGACTGTATCGTTGACAATTTAAGCGACACTCCCCTGCCCGAAAACGAATTTGAGCGCAAAAAATTAGAGACGCTGACAAATAGCCTTGAGCTTTTTGCAGTGCAAGGAAATGAGGACTCACCGTGGCGAGAGCGTATTAACGGTAGAACGTACGTGTGCGACAAAAACAATATGGAGCTTGACGAGTTCACTATCAATTTTGAAAACAAAGAGGGCGGTGTTCTCTCTTACGTAAAGGGCGGACGCAGAATGGAGCTACCATTTTACATAAACAAAAACCGCTTCGGTCTTTTCCCTGAGCTTGGCTACGCAAAGGATAAAGGACGTGTGCGCACAACTGACGGTCATATGTACAAAGATGCAGTTTCCGCCACTTGGGAAAACAACAAGCTACTTATTTTCGTACAGATTATTGATGAATATTTCGGCAACGCATCTCTTTCCTTTGCCTTTAACAATAACAATGCGACTGTACTTTTCTACAAAATTGCCGAGGACTTTTTGTGGGGATATGACGGGCAGTGCGGAGCTAAAATCAAGTAATAAATTAAGGAGTGTTTTCGCTCCTTTTTTTATTTTAACGGTTGCATATAGACTTACAGTATGATAAAATATAATAAAGAACGCTATGCGAGGTGTATTATGAAGGAATTTACATACAAGGATTACCCGATTACTGTTTTTGGAATACCTCATTTTGAAAAGCACAAAACTCTCCAAAGGCTACCGAATGAGCTAACCGAAAAAATCCCCAGCCTTAGCTTTTTAGGCAAACGCCCTATGGGTGCGCGCTTAGGCTTCCGTACCAATTCAACGAAAATCACTTTAAAAATCGAGTTTGAAACCTTGAGCCCGGATATCGGTATGTCCATTTACGCCTGCCAAAGCGCTTACGTTTTTGTAGGTGAGCGTCAAAAATCAAAATATTTAGGCCTTTTAGCTGCATATAATTACGAAAGTAAGGTTTGCGAAAAAACCTTTAACAAAAGCAGTTCAATGGAGGACGTAACTATTTTCTTGCCTCGCAACGAAATAATAAAAAACGTATGGGTTTACGTTGAGGACAGTGCGAATATTGAGCCACCTACACCGTACAAATATTCTACACCTATCGTTTTCTATGGCTCTTCAATTACCGAGGGCGGTATTGCTTGTAACGTATGTAACGGATACAATGCTGTAATTTCTCGCCATTTGGATGCGGATTATTATAATTTAGGATTTTCCGGTAATGCCAAGGGTGAGATTGAAATGGCTGACTTTATTAATACAATTGATATGTCGCTTTTTGTATACGATTACGACCACAATGCGCCGACAGCCGAGCATCTTGAAAATACCCACGAACCATTTTTCAAGCGTATAAGAGAAAAGCATCCTACTTTACCCATACTTATGATGACACGTCCATTTGCTGAGTATGGCGAAGACGAAAAGAAACGACGTGAAATCGCATATAGAACCTACAAAAACGCTCTTGACGCAGGAGATAAAAACGTATATTTTATTGACGGTGAAAGTCCCTTTAAGAACGACCCTGACAGAGAGCTTTGCTTTATCGACACCATTCACCCAAACGATTTAGGCTTTGCCAAAATGGTACAGGTTATTGAGCCTGTAATCAAAGAAATTCTTGAGGCACAAAATGAGAGTAACTAACAAAATCAAACGAAAATCAGCCGAAGCGGTTATTAAATTCCTTTCAAGCGTGGAAAACGCCACAAGAAACGAAATAATCGAGGGAGCCTTAAAATGCTACGGCCTTACTGAAAGTGAGCTTGAGGATTTTTCCCCAAGGAGCAAAAACAGTGTTATAAGAAGCTATATTTCCACCGCCATAAACGATTTGATAAACAAGAAGGACTTGAACCGTAACGGTGACAAATACTCCCTTGCCAAGGAAGAGCTTGTTATAATTAAAGAGGATTTGGTTGAAGCGGAAATAAAGGAAATTTTACAGCGTGGTGCATACACAAAAAACGAGATTTTCCGCCTTCTTGAAAGCCATTTCGGTACTGACATGACCGCATCCTTTAAGGATGACTATTCTCTGCACTCGGTTGCCGGGAATGTGCTATTTAATCTTATGCAAAACGACGAAATTGAGTTCATTGACGGTAAATACAGGGATGTAACCCCCGAGGAAATAAACGAAAACAACGACACTCCCCTGCCTGAAAATGAGTTTAAGCCAAAATTTTTCAAAAAGCTTTGGCTAATGGGCGGCAAGTTTTTTGAAAGCTTTGTAGCCAACCTTTTGGAGAAGTATTTTACCCTGTCGGGCAAAATGGTTGTCTATTGCGACATAACGGGCGGCTCCGATGACGGTGGACTTGATGTAGAGCTTGAAATAATTGACTATCTTGGCTTTGTGGAAACTATTGTTGCACAAACTAAGTGCCGCGACCGCGCCCACGTTACCGAAAAAGAGGTGCGCGAGTTTTACGGTGCTATGAACGCAAAGAAAGCAACAAGAGGCATATACGTTACCACAACCACATTCCACGAAAGCGCGCAGGACTTTATTGATGCTATTGGCGACTTGGTGGGCATTGATGGTGAAAAGCTATTTAATCTTGTAAAACGCACATCCTACGGAATCAACAAGCACAAAAACGGATATACCTTTGACGAAGCAATATTCATAAGATAAAAGAAATTCAAAGAGGAAGAGAAAATGGAAAAGAAGATTAACTACGAAAATTTAAGATACTACGCTTACTCAAACGATAAGCTCATTAGTGGTAAAATTAAGGGAATCATTATTGATTTCTTTGGTCTTGGCTGCCAAGCGATGTACCATGACGATATGGACACGGGCAAGTTTTTTGCTGAAAACAACGTTGTTTTCTTAGTTCCCTACACAAACCCTTGGGGCTGGATGAACCGCGATGAGGTACGCTTGGCTGACGAGGTTATTGACGTTATAATGGACCATTACGGTCTCGATAGCTCCTGCCCTCTTGTTAGCATGGGTGGTTCAATGGGCGGTCTTGCTTGCATTGTTTACACCAAGTACGCAAAGCACACTCCTGTTGGCTGTGTTGCCAACTGTCCTGTTTGTGATTTGCCATACCACTACACAGAAAGGGTAGATTTGCCACGCACACTTTATAGCGCATTTTACAGCTATGACTGCTCAATGGACGAGGCGCTCAAATCCTGCTCCCCTCTCCATTTAGCGCCTGTCCTTCCCGAAAAGACGGAATATACAGTTTTCCACTGTGACAAGGACTCCGCAGTTAACATTGACATGCACAGTGAAAAATTTGTAAAGGAGCTTTCCAATTACCGCCACGTTGATTATTTTGTAGTCCACGACCGTGACCATTGTGACTTAGGTGAAGAAATGTACCAAAAGTACAAGGAAATAGCTCTTGGCTACATTTTAAAAAATTCTTGACCTCTTAACCAATCTGTGATATTATAAGCATATACACATATTGAAGGAGAACACATAATGAAAAAACTGTTTTTCGTTCTTGCCTTATCTGCCCTTGCCTGTTTAATGCTTGTTGGTGTAGTTAGCGCCAAGGACGTATATCTTGAAGAAATACCCGAGGAGCTAAAGTATGCAAACGACCCATTCACTCACTTTGTGGTGTTTGAAAAGGAAAAGTACTACACAGGCTCCGGAAGCACTATTGACGGCTTCAATACCGACCAAATGAATACCGATATGCAATCGGCAGGTATTGACTCTTCCAAAATCGGTAAGGAATATTTGACAAGATTTAACGTTCCTGCCAGCTTAAACGGAACCCTTGTTACTTATGTTAACTTGAACTCTATGAAGAGCCATGCCTATTTTAAGCACGTTTGCGGCTACGTTCAGTTAGCGGGCACTGTATCTAAGATACACGATATGAACGAGTGTACAAGTCAGATAAGATGCTTTGATTTCGGTAAGAACAGCCAAATTAAGGAAATTCCATATTGCTTTATGCCCAACTCATCAAATCTTGCGGTGCTTAAAAACTTTCCGAGGAATTTGACCGTTGTAAAAGGAGATGCATTTAACAAATGCTACAAAGCCTTCAAGGGTGAATTTTATTTGAACGCTGTAACTATTGAAGCAAGCTCCTTTAATAACTGCTTTAACAATACAACAGGCTTAATTCTTGGTCCCGATGTAAAGAACATAGGAAATCAATCTCTTTGCACGCGCTTATCTGAGGTTCCCGACCCCTGCCGCCCTGAGGGAGGTATTCTTCCGCTTAAATATATAGAGTTTCAATGTGACATTACACAGGTTAACTTTGCAAAGCAAGGCAACAACTTAGGTGCGTTCTATTTTGAGGGCACGTCACGAAGCCCCTTTAAAATGCTGGAATGTATAGTTTTGTCCCACCCCGATAATGCGAGCAAAATCGCAGAGGGAACGGTTTTCAATGACCTTTTACCCGAGGGAACAATTGTTTTATTCAATGACTCTGACGGAGCAGACGACTATGTAACTGCTGCCCACACATACGGTGGCACTGAGCTTGTTTACGAAAGCTTGCTTGAAAATGGCACTTTAACCGCATCCTGTACAAAATGCGGCTGTGTTGTTTCCGAAAGCACAAATCCAATTTTCGAGTGCCTTGGCTACTCCGTTTCAACCTATGGAAAAGCAGGCTTTTCCATAGGATATAAGGTTGATTTCAAAGTACTTGCAGATTATGAAGAAGCAACAGGTTTAACTATTAACTACGGTATTGTGGCTGTAGCAAAAAACAATCTTGGTGACAAAACACCTTTTGACGAAAACGGTAACGCTACAGTGCTTGACAAGGGCGCAGTTCTCTTTGCAAAAATCAACCCCTCAACCCAATATTTTGACGGTTGCTTAAGCAACTTCACAACTGACGCGCAAAAGAATGCAGAGATTATTATTTGCGCTTACGCTACCTTGACTGATGAGGAAGGAAAAATCGTACAGATACAGTATCTACAAAAAGAAAACTCAAACGATGGCACATTGTCATCCATTAACTATAACTCCTTAGCTTCATCCATACCAAACGAATAAAAAAACAGGTGTCGCATTAAACGACACCTGTTTTTTCGTTTGTTTTTTATTCAGTTATTTTCTTAATAGCCTTGCCTACGCTCTTGGCAGTATCAGAGGCTATCATAGAAATAGCACCCTGCTCATCCTGTGCCATTTCCCCAGCTAAGCCATTTACGTACGCTCCATCAGCTACCGCCATCATTGTATCACTGTAAGCTGCGCACAATGAAGCCAAAATGCCGCTTAAAACGTCACCACTGCCAGCCGTTGCCATTCCTGGGCAGCCTTTATTTATTAAGAACACCTCTTCACCATTAGTAACAATTGTGCAAGTGCCCTTCAAAAGCAGAATCACGCCCATTCTTTTTGCGTAATCTTTGGCATATTCAATAGGATTTTCCTGTATTTCTGCAATTGGCACTCCGCACAAGCGTTCAAGCTCCTTCAGGTGCGGTGTTAATACCACCTTGCATTTTGTTTTTCTCAAAATCGACCCATCCATTTGGGCAAGAGTATTAAGTCCGTCTGCATCAATGACAACAGGTAGATTATAATTATTTAGCACGAACGCAATTATTTTCTCATTTTCCCCACGTTGACCAAGACCCATACCGACAGCTACGGATTTCACACCGTTCAAGGCACCCTGTATCTCATTTTCATCAAATTTTACAGCTCCGTCATACTCGGAAAGAGGGCAAAGCGTGCTTTCCAAAAGATAAGGCATAACTCCTTGACAAACGGACTTCGGCACAGCTAATTTTACAACTCCCGCGCCTGAACGCATAGCCGAGGCGGAAAGGTTTGCCAGCTTGATAGCTCCCCCGTATTCGGTACAGCCACCAATTAAGGTGACGTAACCGTAAGTCCCCTTGTGGGAAAAATTGCTACGCACGCCTAAAAAGCTCTTGACGTCCTCTGCTTCAAGCAAAAGGTATGGCTTTTTTATCAAATCAATTCCAATATCCACATTAACAAGCTTGCCTATTTTGTCCTTTGCCATATTAAGATAGTGCCCACTTTTAGGGCTACCGATTGAAATAGTTAAATCACTTTTAACAGATGTATCACCTAAGCCATTGTCACCGTTTAGCCCACTGTTTATGTCGGCGGATACAACGTACGCGCCGCTTGAATTTATAGCCTCAATCAAGTCCCTTGCCTTGCCTGTTACCTCACCCTTAAAGCCTGTGCCGAAAATACAGTCAAGAATTATATCATACCCTGTAATTTTCTCCGAATTATAGACACTCCATGCCACATTTTGCTCTTTTGCCTTATCGAAATAGTATTGCCCATCCTCTGAAAAGCGCTCATCTAAAAGCAAAATGTCAACGGAAAATCCGTTTTCTTTAAGCAAAGATGCCACCACATAGCCATCTCCTGCATTGTTTCCAACACCACAGGCAATCAATATTTTACCATGCCAATTTACACAGTCAAAAATCCCCTTACCTGCTTTGTACATAAGCTCCTGTGAGGGTGTTTTTGTTTCTATTGTATTTTTGTCGCTTACGCGCATATTTTCAACGCTTGCAACTCTTATCATACCGCACCGCCAAATTATTTTATTTCAAAGCTTGTCCTGTCATAGGCAGAAAATTTATATTTAACAGCTTTTCCGTCTTTTGTCAAATTCAACACAGAAAGGCAGCCATCAGCAAACTGCATTGCCATAGTTATGCGCTCGCCTTTGTAAATGTACACCCTTGCCTCTTTATCATATACAAGACTGTCAAAGTCAACACCCTTTAAGATAGCTGCAAGATTGTAGCTACCGTAATGGTTTTCCTCGCTATCCTCTGTTACGCTACCGTCATAAAGAACGTGCCCGTTGGCAATCTTAACCGTCAAGGTTACCTCGGGAGTAGTTGCCACATATGTAACGCACGAAAAAGCCTCTTTGGTTATTGCGCTTTCAAATTCCTCTTTTGTTACTTGAGCCTTTGCTCTATATTCTTCTTCCTTTGCATAGGAGCAAACGGTACAGGTGAATTTTTTAATTCCCGTTGTCACCTGGTCAGCCTCAACTATAATTTCGCCCTCTGACCAATCATGAGCGCCCTTGCTCCCCTTAACGGTGCAATTTTTCACACCGCAAGCGTGCCAATGGTTCA
The DNA here is from genome assembly GCA_045532975.1 of Eubacteriales bacterium. Lineage (GTDB taxonomy): Bacteria > Bacillota > Clostridia > Oscillospirales > CAG-272 > RGIG2000. Next base: position 19,512 of record JAZSGX010000012.1, read on the forward strand.
TACGGTCTTTTTCCCACTCTGCACCATATAGGTGATTGTGAGAGAGCTTCGGTATTCCCTCTGTCCTTTCTGCACCACAAAGCAAGCAGAGGTACGTCATTTCGCCCGGTGTTTCCTGTGTGGCGGGTTTTGTTATTTTACCATTGTCCCAGTAATGCTCACACTCACCACTCCCAGAGGTGCCTGTTATATCCTCATCCTCGCATGAGCAACCAATACAAAGAGCGCAAGCGAGCAAGAGCAACATTAAAAATATTATTTTTTTCATCATAATTCCTCGATTTTATTTTTGTAGCAAAGACATCCACCAAAGCATCCAAAGGTTTTGTATTTGTAGCAATCCTTACATTTTTCCCATGCGTAGGGGTGGACTAATTTAGCATCAATTTTCTTGAAAAAGAAGTTTTTCAAATCAAAAATATTCTCAAATTCCGTAATTTTTACCCTTGCCATATCGTAACAGCCAAAGCACCTTGTGGCGGTCATATCCGGGTACAAGTCGATAACGGGAGAGCAAACACTACGCTTACCTAAAAAGATTTCCCTTTCAAAATCGTTTGCAAAGGGTAGGCTTTCCAAAAGCTCTTTTTCCGTGTCGGTATAAATGCACTCGGGTATAGCATTACAGTCATAGCAGGGTGAAACGCCAAGGTGCAAAAGCTCACGGTAAAGCTTGAAAAGTGTAGGCTTCATTTCCATAAAATAGTCAATACCGCTTTTTGGTTTTTCTTTTGGAATAACAACACTAACTCTTATTTTTTTGAAGCCGTACTTTTCCACAAGATACAAAAAGTCTGAAAAATCCTGGTCCCTCTCATACACGTTTATACCGAGACTGACGCTTGCCCGTGTTTTCAAAAGCAAGCCAATGCCTTGGTCAACACGCTCAAAATTACCCTCTCCTATATCACGGCGGGAATTAACATTTACCAAAACCGTCACACAGGGGTCATTTAAGACTGCTATATGCTTGTCAAGGTGAATTCCGTTTGTAAAAACCGTTATTTTGTTAAAGCGAAAATCCCTTTTAGCCAAGGTCAAAAGCTCGTCAAAGCCTTTATGTAAAAGCGGCTCACCGCCTATTATGCCAACCTCACCGTCAGGGGCGCAAAAATCAAGGAGCTTGCAAAAGGTATCCCTTGTGATGTCAGTCCTTTCGTCCTCTATATAACCGTCGGCAAAGCAGTAAGGACATCTTAAATTACATCTGTTCAAAAGCGCTATATTCGCCACAATATCACCTTCCAATCTGTTTCATTTAATTTTAACATAATATAACGCTTTTTTCAATATTGATTTTTTTGGACTAATGTGCTAAAATATACTAAATTAATCTGTGCGAGGTGCATTTTATGGAATATACTATTCAAAATGATTATTTAACGGTTTCCGTCTCTGACTTGGGTGCGGAGCTTATGTCAATCAAATCTAAGGACGGTCACGAATATTTGTGGCAAGGGGATTCAAAGTATTGGGAGGGCAGAGCGCCTATTATGTTCCCAATCTGCGGCAGACTCTTTAACGGTGAATATACATACCTTGGCAAAACCTATACGTTGCCAAATCACGGCTTTGCAAGAAAGAGCCTTTTCACATTGAAATCAGCCGCTCGCAATTTTGTTACCCTTGAGCTTGTGTCAAACGAGGAAACGAAAGCTGTTTATCCCTTCGATTTTATTTTTGACGTTACCTTTACTCTTAAGGACAACGTTTTAGACGTTAAGTATGAGGTTAAGAATACACAACAGGAGCGTGAGCTTATTTTCTCAGTTGGTGGCCACCCCGCATTTAACGTGCCAATTGACACAGGTGTTAAATTTGAGGATTGCTACGTTGAGTTTAACAAGAGCTGCGATGCCTTGCGCGTTGATTTTTCTCCAACCTGCTTCTTAACTCACAATGATAAGCTTTATTCCGACAAGGGCACCAAGCGCATTGATTTGAAGCACGATTTGTTTGACGATGATGCAATTTTCCTCTATAACGTATCAAAGGAAATTAAGCTTGCTTCAGACAAAACCCAAAGAAGCGTTACTATGCGCTTTGACGGTATGAAATATATCGGTCTTTGGCACGCAGTAAAGACAGATGCGCCTTACGTTTGCATTGAGCCGTGGACATCTGTACCCGCAACGGACGGTATTGTTGACAACCTTTTGACTAAGGAAGAAATGATACATTTGCCTGCAGGCTACACATACAAAAACAGCTATTCTGTTAAGATCAATTAACTTATATCGGGGGAAGCTTCGGCTTTCCCTTGTTAAATTTAAGAAAGGAGGGAGCTATGGAAAAAGCAAAAAAAGGAGCTCCGTTATTTTTCCAAAAAATACAGGAATTTTACGAAAATTCCCCGTTTTTAAAACGCATACTCCCCTATGCTTTGATATTTTTAGTTTCTATCCTTTCAAGCTACATTTTGTTTTTCCGGGGATACCCAAACGGTGACGATTACTCCTATCACCTTGCCAACATTGTTGACAAATATATTTCCTTAACCTCAGATGAGCCATTAAGCTCCATAAGCGGCAATCTTGCCTTGGGCTACGGCTACGGTCAAGGTCTGTTTTACTCTCCTCTTCCCCATTTTTCCGTAGCTATACTGGCGGTTATTTTAAGTCCCTTTGGCATTACAATATTTGGTGCCTTGAAGATAACTCTTTTCTTGACTATTTTCGTCTCCGGTATATTTATGTACCGATTTGGCTTATCGGTTGCCAAGGGCAATACCTTTGCCGCCCTTATATGCAGCACCGTATACGTTGTTTACCCATACAGAATGGTTGATGCGCTGCGCCGTCTTGCATTAGCCGAGGCGTGTGCATTTTTGTTTATTCCGCTGTTCTTTCTAGGTATTTCCAACATAATCAACTCAAAGAATGACAGCTTAAGAGTCCTCCCCTTCTTCCAAACGGTTTTGGGCGGCGGTCTTTTGTACCTCACCCATAACTTAACCGCTATTCTTGTTTATCTGGTTGCAGTTATTTACTTGGTTTTCCACATAAAGCCATTACTTACGCTTATCAAAAGCCCTCGGTTTGTCGCCTACGGTGTCTTGTCGGTTGTCCTTATGCTTGGTGTTTCCTCCCTCGGTATGATGTCTCAGCTTGAGCTTTTAAGCACCGGTATATACAACTTGTCAAACGCTGAAATTATGTGGACTGACCGCCAAAGCTTAGCAAGTCAAACCGCATTCCCATCAAGTATGGCGGGATTTTTGAACCCGGAGTCCTTTGCAGAATTCGGTATATCTCCAACGCTTGTCGGCTTAGGCATATGGGTTTTTCTTGTAAATTGCGCCTTCGTCGTGTTTATAGACGGATTTATACTGTACAAAAAGGCTCTTAGCAGTTATAGCCCTCTTTTTATGCTTGCGTTCTCTCTTTTATTCGTAACTATTACCGATAACAGAGCCGAAATGTATATGGGCAGCATTATCTTTATTTGCCTTTATCTTTTCTGCTCTCGCACATATAAGAAAGAGAAAAGCTATTCAACCACACCGTTTTCAATCGCGCCGACACCTTGGTTTGCAATTACGGTTTTGTTCCTTTGTCTTCTGTTTATGAACCTTGACATCTTTTGGCTATATTTGGCTCCCGAATTTTTGCTGACCATACAATTTCCGTGGAGAGCTTGGTCAATCGTTCAATTTTGCTTTCCTTTACTTATTTGTATGCTTATATACAAATTTGGCAAGCGCTTTATTGTCAGTGTGCTTTCTGCGCTTTTAGTATCTCTTTTACTTGTTTGCAGTCAGCCTGTTATGGAAAAGCGATTGTGCTACGATACAAGCGACCGTTGGTTCCACGAGCTTGATTTTGAAGCTGTGCTTAACTACCAATCCTCCATCGGTCATAACAAGGAATATTGCCCTCAAATTTTAACCGACACATCCTACGTTTCCGAATACAAAAGCTCCTTGCACTCTCAAATCTCAAAGGATTTCACAAGTTCCTCATTTGAAGGAAAGGATGACTACTATCTGACCCCTGTATTTTTAACAGGCGGCGGCACGTTGAAGGTAAGCCACGCTTATGCTCCCGTGTATGATATGGAAATTGTAGCAAATAATGATAGCCTTATTCAGCTACCGCTTATATACTACCCAGGCTACGTTATTTACGCAACCGATACAAAAACAGGAGCGGTCACTGAAATTGAAGGAGAAAACATAGACGGTCTTGTGTCCTTCAGCCTTGCGGAAGGCAGCTACACTGTAAAAAGTGCTTATGAGGGAACCTCTCTGCGTAATCTTTCCTTAGTGCTTACCCCTATTTGTCTTTTCGTCTCCTGCCTTGCTTTGGCAATAGATTGCTTGTACATAAAGAAAAAGACTAAAGGGTCTAAATTTCAATAAAAAAACTCGCTCCATCACTGAAGCGAGTTTTTTTATCTTCCTGCGCGGATTGCATTTAATATAGCCAACACTAAAATGCCAACGTCGCCCAAAACTGCGCCATACAAAGGCAAAACGCCTATGGTGCTTAGTACCAAAAGTACAGCCTTAGCGCCTATTGTAAAGGCAATGTTTTCAATAACAACCTGCTTTACCTTTCTTGCAATTCTTATAACAAGAGGTATTCTGCTAACATCGTCATCCATTATAACAACGTCACTCTTTTCAATAGCCGCATCGGAGCCGATAGCTCCCATTGCTATGCCCACGTCTGCCCTTTCAAGTGAAGGCAAATCGTTAATACCGTCGCCACAATATGCAAGGTGGCAGTTCTCTTCGCTTTTATAAATATCCTCAAGAGCGTAAACCTTGTTTTCGGGCAAGAGGTTGGAATATGCTCCCGATGCACCTAATGCGCCCGCAACAATATCAACCTTAGATTTTTTGTCTCCGCTTAGTATGTAACGTCGCGTAATACCCATTTTGCGCAGACGCTCAAAGGCTGCCTTGCCGCTTGGCTTCAGCTCCTCGCTAATTGCGACGTAGCCAACGTACTTTCCATCCAAGGACACAAAAACCGTACCGATGTTAACGCCTGTGGTAGCGTCCACAAAGGTGTATGAGCCTGCCATAATGTGACCGTATTCAGAATCGCACTCAACACCCTTACCCGCATACTCGCGATAGTTTGTACCCTCGTCAACGAAAATATTAAACCTTCTTGCCTCGCGGGCAATTGCTTTTGCCATTGGATGGTTAGATTTTTTCTCAGCCACACAAATATATTTTAAAAGGTTTATCTTTGTTTCTCCGTTTGCCGCCTCGATAATATTTACTCGCAAATCGGGTAGAGTCAGTGTACCTGTTTTATCAAAAGCAATGGTATTGATGCTCTCAAGGCTTTCCATAACCGAGGAGCTTTTCACCAAAACACCATGCCTGGATGCGTAACCAATGCTGCAAAAATAAGCAAGTGGGACTGAAATCACCAACGCACAAGGGCAGGAAATTGCCATAAGGGAGCAAGCCCTATATATCCACGTCACAAAGTCAAAATCGTCAAACAGGGGTGGGATTGTGGCAACTATTACAGACAGCAAAATTACCACAGGAGTGTAGATGTTTGCAAATCTTCTTATAAATTTTTCGTTTCTTGTTTTCTTGTCAAGAGCGCCACGGCTCATATCAATAATTCTTTGCGCCGCGCTTTGATTTTGAGGTCTTGTTACCTTTATACAAATAGCACTGCTAAGGTTTAAGCAGCCTGCCAAAACCTCCTTGCCGGAGGATACCTCCACCGGCACGCTTTCGCCGGTAATCACAGAGGTATCGACAGAGCCTATGCTGTCTACCACAATGCCGTCAAAGGGAATACGCTCCCCTGCCAAAACCTCAATAACGTCTCCCACGTTTATCTCCGAAACAGGCTTTAACTCAGTTTCACCCTTGAGCCTTGCTCTTTCGGGACGGAGGCTTTGAAGCCCGGTTATAGCACCGTAGGAGCCTGCAACGGACAAGTCCTCAATAATCTCGCCAACCGCAAAAAGCATAACGATTAACGACGCCTCAAAATATTCACCAATAGCAATAGCCGCACCCGAGGCAACCGCCATCAAAAGGTTTTCCCCTATGCGCCTAGTTTTGAAAAGCTCTATAAACGCCCTGCACAAAATTATGTATGCCGCACACGCGTAGGACAAAAGATAAAGCACCAAGGATGATGTTTCACTCACGTCACTTAGCAAAAATGCCGCAATCAACAGGCATGAGGACAAGAAAAGCCGAATTAACGGTATCTTATTTTCCTTAATAAAGCTCTTCATCTCTTACTCGGAAATGTGCTCCATACCACAGTCAATAATCGTTCTTACATGGTCGTCTGTCAATGAATAGTAAATATTTTTACCGTCACGTCTTGTTTTAACAAGATTGCTTGACTTCAAAATTCTCAATTGGTGTGATACCGCAGACTGTGTAATTGACAAAAACTCGGAAATTTCAGAAACACACATCTCGCTCTGTGTTAGCGCAACGAGAATTTTAATTCTGCTTGCGTCCCCGAAAAGCTTGTAAAGCTGAGCTAAGCTCTCAAAAAGCTCGCTGTTTCTTGTGATTGCCTCTTGAATTTTTAAAATTGCATTTTGATTTTCCATACTTATCTCCTTATGTGAGCAATTGTTCATATATTCATTGTAGTCCTTTTAACCTTATTTGTCAATAGTTTTTTCACAAAAAGATTGATTTTTTTTGCAAATATGTTAAAATAGTTACAGTAATATATAATACGCGAGGATTTATCTTTATGCTAAATAATTCAAAATGGATTTCATACCCACAGGATACAGGCTATCACGCACCTGTTTTAAGAAAAGTCTTTTGCACTAAGGACATCAAAAAGGCAACCCTTAAAATCACCGCTCTCGGTTGTTACTACGCAACGCTTAACGGGAATAGAATAGGAGATTTTATTTTGGCTCCCGGCTGTACCTCAAGAAAACGTGTGCAAATGCAGACCTATGATGTAACAAATCTTATAAAAGAGGAAAACTCTCTTGATATTACTCTTTCAAAGGGATGGTTCAGGGGTAGGCTAAACACAAGGAACGCTAAAGATAAAGCAGACTGGTATGAGGCTCTAAAAGCAGAGCTTACCCTTGTTTCTCAAAGCGGTGACAAAACCATCATTGTAACTGATGAAAGCTGGGAATCCTCCTTGAGCCAAGTCACCTTTACAGATATTTACGACGGTGAGCACTACGATGCGAATTATAAAACGGAATTTGTACCTTGTGCCACCTTTAACTACGAGGGCGTTGAAATAGTTAACCAACAGGGTGAGTACGTCAAGGAACAGGAAATAATTCTTCCACACAAAATTTTCAAAACTCCTAAGGGCGAAACGGTTATTGATTTTAACCAAAACCTAACGGGTTACTTTGAAATATCTCTAAACGCCAAGGCTGGCGATAAAATTTCCTTCTCTGTTGCCGAGGTGCTTGACAAGGACGGCAACTTTTACACAGAAAATTACCGCTCCGCTAAGAGTGAGTTTGAATATATTTGCAAGGACGGAAAAAATGTATATAAGCCTCTTTTAACATTTTATGGCTTCAGATACATACGTGTTAACTCTTTCCCGGGTGAGATTACTGCCGACAACGTAAAGGCTATTGTATTACACTCCGATATTAAGCGCACCGGCTATCTGAATTCTTCAAGTTCCCTCCTTAACAAGTTGTTTTCCAACATATTTTGGGGTCAAAAGGGCAACTTCTTGGACATTCCCACCGACTGCCCGCAAAGAGACGAGCGTATGGGTTGGCTAGGTGATGCGCAGGTATTTATACGCACCGCTTCATATAACTATGGCGTAAATAAATTCTTTGAAAAATGGCTTGAGGATATGCGCCTTGACCAATATCCAAATGGCAGTGTTCCCTTTGTTGTTCCGCTATTTTGGGATGATTGTGGCTCTACCGCCGCGTGGTCTGACGCTATCACCATTTGCCCGTGGCAGCTCTATTTGACCTACGCAAATAAGGGCATACTCAAAAAAATGTATCCTTGTATGAAAAAATACGTTGACCATATCGGCACAATCACAAAATCAAAATATCTTTGGGCGGGATGCTGGCAGTTTGGCGACTGGCTTGGTCTTGATGCGCCCGCAGGCAGCTACAAGGGTGCTTCCAATGACGACATTATCGCCTCTGCATTCTACTACCACTCTGCAACCTTGGTTGACAAGGTCGGTAAGGTTCTTGGCTACAAGAACAAAAAATATGAGCTCTTGGCAAAACGTATTAAAGAAAAATTTATTAAAACCTACAAGGAATTTAAGACACAAACCGAGTGCGTAATGGCGCTTTACTTCGACTTAACTGATGACAAGCCAAAGGTTGCAGCTCAGCTGGCAGCTATGATTACTGAAAACGGCAAGAAATTAAAAACGGGCTTTGTGGGTACCTCATATTTGCTCCACGCATTGAGTCAAAACGGCTACACCGAGCTTGCTTACGATTTGCTTCTCCAAGAAAAGTTCCCATCTTGGCTATATTCTGTTTTACAAGGAGCTACCACAATTTGGGAGCATTGGGACGGTATGAATGACAAGGGAGAATTTTGGTCAAAGGATATGAATTCCTTTAACCACTACGCATACGGTAGCGTGGCAGATTGGGTTTACGGGGTTGCCTGCGGTATTAATACCGTTGAGGAAAAGCCGGGCTTTGAGGAAATCATAATCGAGCCTCATCCAACGAAGAAATTGAACCATTTAAGTGCAAAAATAGAAACTGTAAAAGGAACAGTTGCAAGCGCTTGGTACAAGGAGGGTAACTCCTTCCGTTATGAGATAACAGTACCTACCAAGGCAACTGTAATTATTGACGGTAAGAGCTTTACCGTTGAGAAAGGAAGTTATGTATTCTAACTTAGAAAGGATACTTGTTGCTATGAGCGGGGGAGTTGACTCCTCTGCCGTAGCATACCTGATAAAGGAAGATGGATGTGCCTGTGCGGGGGCTACAATGCGCCTGCACTCCAAGGAAAGCGAAGGCTGTGTGACCGACAAGGACATAGAGGATGCCAAAAGCGTTTGCGAAAAGCTGAAAATCGAACACAGGGTTGTTGATTTTTCCTGTGATTTCGATAAATATGTCATAAACAATTTTGTGGAAGCCTACGAAAACGGTGCAACCCCAAACCCTTGTATTGAGTGCAATTTCCACTTGAAATTCGACAAGCTTTTGGAGTATGCCGAAAAAAACGGCTATGACGGAATTGCCACAGGGCACTATGCTATAATCGAGTATAGCGAAAAATACGGTAGGCTTGTTCTAAAAAAAGCGCTCAATTTATCAAAGGACCAAAGCTACGTTCTTTACCGCATAAAAAAGGACAAGCTGCAAAATGTGCTTTTCCCGTTGGGGCGTGTAACCTCAAAGACGGAAACGAGGGAAATTGCGGAAAAAATCGGGCTTAACATAAGCAAAAAGAAGGACAGCCAGGATATTTGCTTTGTCCCCGACGGTGACTACGCTAAGTTTATTGAGAAATATACGGGCAAGAAATATCCCGAAGGCGACTTTATCCGTTTTGACGGAAAATACCTTGGTAAGCACAAGGGTATCATCCGATATACCATAGGTCAGCGTAAGGGACTTGGCTTAGCCCTTGACCGTTCAATGTACGTTATAGAAAAAAATCTTGATACTAACACCGTTATAATCGGTGACACGGAGCATCTTATGAAAAAGGAGCTTTATGCCGACAACGTAAACCTGTTAGCAGTTGACAAGATAGACACACCTATGCGTATAAAGGCAAAAATCCGCTACAAGCAAGAGGAAAAGGATGCCACAGCTATTATGGAAAACGGTCTTTTGCACGTTATATTTGATGAGCCACAAAGGGCAATTTGCAAGGGACAAAGCGTTGTTCTTTATGACGGAAATATTGTCATTGGCGGCGGCATCATACGATAATGCAAATTTAGTAAGAGTAAAGGAAAAGCTTATGACTAAGGAAAAGATAAACAGAATAAACGAGCTTGCAAGGAAGCAAAAAACTAAGGAGGGATTGACCCCCGAGGAGAAGGCTGAGCAGGCGACACTTCGCGAGGAATATATACAGGAGTTCCGCAATTCTATGCGTGGCATCCTTGACAACACATATATTCAATACGCAGACGGGACAAAGAAAAAGGTGGAGCCAAAGAATGAAAAAAAGTAGGCTTATTTTAGGTGTTTTGCTCCTTTTATCCACACTCCTCCCTGTTTTTTCGTCCTGCGGAGAGTGTGAGCACGCTTGGGAACAAAACGGTTACATAGCAAAGGAGCCAACGGACACAGAGGTTGGCTACCGCATTTACGCCTGTACCCTTTGCGGTGAAACCAAGAGTGAGGAAATCCCCAAGCTTACCCACGCACAGCACGATTACTCCAAAAATCAATGGGGCAGTGACGAAAATAGCCATTGGATTGTTTGCACCTTCAGGGATTGCACCGCCACTACAAACAAGGGGGCGCATACCCTATACCCATCAAGCAACGGCTACACCTGTCAAATTTGTATGACGCAAAACAACAGCCACACATTTTCCAACAAAATCGACTATGACGAAAAGTGCCATTGGATTATTTGTGACGATAAGGATTGCCCTGTAATCGCCTCCAAGCTGCCCCATAGCTTAGGCGCAGACTCCAAGTGTACAGGGTGTGAATACTCTGTCACATCCCACACAAAGCACGTTTTTTCCAAGTGGGAAAGAGACGAAAATGACCATTGGCTCATTTGCAATATAGGAGATTGCAAGGAAGCTACGGAAAAGACGCCCCACGCTTGGCTTGATAACTATGACGGCGGTAAAATTTGTAAGGATTGCAAGCTTACAAAGAAATAATTTTAGCCTTCTTCCGTTTGGGAGAAGGCTATATTTTATTTATAATATACTTGCATTATAATTAAAATTATGATACAATGATTTTGTATCGACTGTGAAAGGAGAAAAATATGCAACTGATTATTGCGGAAAAGCCGTCCTTGGCAAGAAATATATTAAGCGGAATCGCCAAGCTACAAAGCGACGAAATGAAGAAATTTAACGGCTATTACGAGGGTGGCAACTACGTTGTTACTTGGGTTTTCGGTCACCTTTTCTCCTTGGCAGACGTTGAGGATTATTCTCCAACCCCCGACGGAAAATGGACAATGGACAACATCCCCTGTTTCCCCGAGGAGTTTAAATTCAATCTGCGTAAAAATGACAAAAAGCAAATTGACACAGGTGTTGAAAAGCAATTCAATATCATAAAGCGTCTTTGTAACAGAGCCGACATTGACACTATTGTTAACGCAGGAGACTCTGACCGCGAGGGTGAAATCATTGTTAGGCTTTGCGTCAACCACGCATTAAGCGCCAAAAAGAATTTTGTGCGTCTTTGGTTGCCTGACCAAACACCCGAAACTATTTCTGCCGGACTGACCGATATGAAGGACGAGAGCGAATACGAAAATTTGGCAAACGAGGGCTTTGCAAGGACGTACATAGACTGGCTTTACGGTGTTAACTTAACCCGCTTTGCCACCTTGAAAACGGGCAAGCTCCTCCGTGTAGGACGCGTTATTGTGCCTATTGTCAAGGCTATTTACGACAGAGATATGGAAATACGCAATTTTACTCCCCAAAAGTATTACGTTATCTCCTCTGCCGAAAAGACAAATGATGAGGTGGTTGAGCTAACCTCAAAGAATAAATTTACTAAGGATGAGCTAACAAAGGCTCAAGACGCTTGCGACAAATATAATGCTTGCCAAGCGGTTGTAACCTCGGTAACAAGAAAAAAATCATCCATAGCTCCCCCTAAGCTCTTTTCCCTTTCCAAGCTACAAAGCTACCTCGGTAAGAAATACAAAATGTCAATGGACGACTCACTGACCATTGTGCAAAAGCTTTACGAGGACGGCTATGTTACATACCCCCGTACCAACTCCGAATATTTGGCAACGGCGGAAAAGGGCAAAATAAGCACCATTGTAAGCAGTGTTGCAAAGCTTGGCTACCCCGTTAAATTCAAGGTTAGCAAGTCTATTTTCGACGACTCAAAGATTGAGAGCCACTCTGCTCTTACCCCAACCTATAAAATCCCCTCGCCAACAGCCTTGACGGACAAGGAAAAGCAGGTTTATTCCACTATTCTTCGCCGCTTTGTGGCGGTTTTCTGCGAGGAAGACTGTCTTTGCGAAAAGAGTGAAATTAAGATTAAGGTGGGTGATCTTGAGGAGTTTTTGCTAAAGGGCACGGTTATTACCCAAAAGGGCTGGACTAAGTTTGACGACTA
>JAZSGX010000060.1:0-12319 GCA_045532975.1 Eubacteriales bacterium
ATCCTCCTTGGTGGATTTGTATTTTTCATATTCTTTAAGGGAATGAAAACTAACTGTAAGTAATGGTAAAACACGAATATATAGCTCTATTTTACCTTCAAAATCTGATTGCCTTGAAATGAAATCAGAATTTACATAAATCTCTGAGTTTTCAGAAACATCGACGTTTGAAATGTTACGCAGAATTTCAATGATATAAGCGACGCCTTGATTAGCAGCAGCATACAACAGTGCGGTTTTTGCGGCATTATCACATGCGATATTGATTTTTAGCTTTAAAAAACGAAAATGAATTTTATCCAAAAATTTACTGATAATACTCAATAAAAGTGATTTCATTTCCCACAGCTTTTTTGGAATTGATTTTTCCTTTTTGGGCTTTACTGCGACAACAGCTTCGGCAGTCTGGCGTTTCTTTTTCTTTTCTTTTTTAGTTCGCTTCACTTTTTCTGGGAAAATGTTGAATTTGAAGAACCACAGTCTTGCATAAGCCCTTAGGCTATCGTCATAGCAAATAAAAACCCGCACTTTTGTTATAAGAAGCAGAGCAATAAGCAGGGCAATACCAAGCAACACATAAACAAATATAGGCATATTACCCTCCTTGAAAAACTAATTTTTAAAGCTCTTCGTCAATATCGTCTTCGTCAATGTCTTCCTCTACAATACCGTCCTCGTCAAGAGATTCGACGTCGATTTCAATCGCCTCTTGTACTTCGTTTGTAGTTTCCTCTACATTATTGCTTTCGTTATTTTCATCCCCGTCCTTGCGTGGCTCGGGAATTTCAATATCAAGAGGAATAATCTCTCCCTCGTTTTGTGCCATTGGAAGCTCAACGTATGGCAGTTGCTCTAAAGAGTCAATGCCAAAACAACGAAGAAATGTAGAGGTTGTCCTATAAACATGTGGTCTTCCCGGTGCATCAAGGCGTCCGCAAGGCTCAATGAGATTTTTCTCGCAAAGGCTTGTAACAATATAAGCGCTGTCAACCTTTCTTACCATATCAACAAAGGCTCTGGTAACTGGGCGTATTGCCTGATTATATGCTATTATTGCCAAAACCTCAAGAGATGAAGCAGAAAGATTTCCGCCTTTTCTGATACCTAAAGCATCTTTTATGCAGGGCAAATATTGCTCCTTGGTGCATAGCTGGCATTTGTCCTCAAAGGTCAGGAGCATAATGCCCTTTTTCTCATCCTTGTTGTATTCCTCCGCAAAAGCAAAAACCTTGTCCCTGACTTGGCTTTCAAACAAATCGAGAACCTCTCCTAATTTTTCATATGTAACCGGGTGTCCTGCTGCAAAAAGGATTGCTTCAATGGCAGCCTCGGTATTTTTAATATCAATATTTTGTCCGTTATCCATTTTGGCTCTCCCTGTTACTTAATTTTCCTGTGTTCAAACAAATGAATATGTTATGGTTAAGATTAATAACTCCGTCCTCATCCTCAATGTTGTATTCTTGTTCTTCTATGTAGAGTCTTCCTGCTTTTAACATTTCCAAAAGCGCCATAAAGGTGGCAACTGCCTTGTGCTTGGTAACAACATCGCCGAAGCAGTCCATAACGTCGGCTCTGTTTCCGCTTTTAATAAGAGTTCTCAATATGTAGAAAACTCTTTCTCCCACGGAAACTGTCTTTGTGCTGATAAGAGGCTTGATTTTTTCACTGGCAACCTCATCTGTTACCTCAATGGTGTTAATTATACGCATAAGAGCAAGAGAGAGAAGGTTGACGTCATGCTCGGCAACATATGAGCGGTCAGCAGGGATTTCGTCAGTGTCCTTTTCCATGCGTCCGTTATATTGTGAATATAAGCTTCCAAGCTTAGAAGAGGCTTCCTTTGCTCTTTCGTATTCCAAAAGTGCAAGCTTCAATTCCTCCTCATCCTCGTCCTTTTCATTTTCGTTAGCACGGGGGAGAAGCTTTCTGCTTTTGATTAGCATAAGCTGAGAAGCCATAACCAAAAATTCAGCGGAAAGCTCAATATTATAAGATTGTACCTTTTCAATATATTCAATATATTGGTCACAAATAACAGCAATTTGAATATCTTCAATACTCATTTTATTTTTAGCCAAAAGGCTCAGAAGCAGGTCTAAGGGACCTTCAAATTGCTCAATTTTATAAATGATAGGTTCCATAAAAATCCTTAAAACATTAGTTTAAATAAATCGGTGAATAGGTCAAAAATTGCGTTAACACCCAATGATAAAAAGCCTGTGATATAGCCACCTAAGAAACGGGAATCAACGATTAAAATAATCATAAAGCCAAGGGCAATTTCGCGTTCGTGCATTTTGCACCAGTTGTTAGCCTTAGGCGGTAAAAATGCGTACAGTATTTTTGAACCGTCAAGTGGCGGTATCGGCAACAAATTAAATAGCGCCAAGGAAATATTAAGCCAAGCGAAATAATAAAGAAAGGTAACTAAAATTCTAATCATTTCGTAAGCAAATTGGCTTTCGACCTGATTTGGCAGCAGATAAACAGTCAATACATAAACAAAGCATCCGATAAATCCAAGAAAAATATTTGATAGTGGACCTGCTAAGGCGCTGATTGCCAAATCGCGCTTTGGGTGTTTGAAATTGGTAATGTCAATAGGAACAGGCTTTGCCCAGCCGAAATGGGCAATTAGCATACAAATAGCGCCTATAGGGTCTATGTGCCTTATGGGATTTAAGGTGAGCCTGCCCATATATTTAGCTGTCGGGTCGCCAAGCTTATAAGCAGCAAAGCCGTGAGCGCACTCGTGGAATGACAAGGCAATTAACACGGATGGAAAAATGAGTATAAGCTCAATCAAAAAATCTAAGATGTTGTCAAACATTCGTATATTTACCTCGAAAATTATACCTCGTCAGCATATCGGAGAATTGCTTCCCATACGTCATTTTTACCTTCCTTGCTTTCCGAGGAGAAGAGAATAATTTGGGTACCGGGCAAGATAGATGGGTCGGTAACCAAAGCATTAACAGCCTTTTCACGCTCTGTTTTGTTGAGCTTATCGGTCTTTGTGGCTACAATAATGTATGGCAGCTCGGACTGATTTAAAAATTCTACCATATCTCTGTCATCCTTGGTTAGTCCAATGCGGGAGTCCACTAACTGAACAACTAAGGTGAGAAGGTCAATGTTGGGGTTCTTTGTAAAATAACCGTCAACCAAGGTGGACCACTTTAATTGGTCCTCCTTAGTTCTTTTTGCATAGCCATAACCGGGCAAATCTACCAAGAAAAGCTTTTTATCAACGTCATAAAAATTGATAGTAATAGTTTTTCCGGGGGCAGAGCTAACACGAGCCATAGATTTTCTGTTTAAAAGTGTGTTGATGAGAGAGCTTTTGCCTACGTTTGACCTGCCTGAAAAGGCAATTTGAGGCAAGGGTGCGCGCACGAACTGGTTTGGTGTGCCCGCACTAATTTTTAGGGAAACGTTGTTTACATTTACTTTCATTTCTTACTAATTTTGGGACATTATTTCTGATAATAGCAATAATTTCTTCCTCTGCAAAGGCTACGTCAAGCACTTCAAAAATATTAGAGCAGGGAACAAATTTTACGTTTTCCAAAACGGTTTTGTCAATGTCCTCAAGATCCTTTTCGTTTTTCTTGGGAATAATAATCGTGGTAACGCCACCCGTGTATGCAGCTAAGGTTTTTTCCTTCAAGCCGCCGATTGGTAATACCTTTCCGCGCAAGGTAATTTCACCTGTCATAGCCACGTCGCGTCTTACAGGCTTGCCTGCCAAAACGCTGACAAGAGCAGTAGTGATAGTAACACCTGCGCTTGGACCGTCCTTGGGTACAGCACCCTCAGGCACATGGATATGTATATCAGAATTTGCATAAAAGTCAGGGTCAACACCTAACTTTTCGGCATTTTCACGGATAAAGCTGACAGCAATCTCGCAGGATTCCTTCATAACCTCACCAAGCTTACCGGTTAATTGCAGCTTGCCGTTACCCTTCATAACGGAGACTTCAATTTTAAGTAAATCACCGCCAACAGAGGTGTAAGCCATACCGTTAACAACGCCAATTTGATTTTCCTCATCAATCTTTTCACTGTCAAACTTTTCAGTGCCAAGAAATTTATTCAAATTTGCTTCGGTGATGCTTACAGAGTTAACACCGCCTTCTATAATTTCCTTTGCGCTCTTGCGGCAAAGTGAAGCAATAACTCTTTCAAGATTACGAACGCCTGCCTCTGCGGTGTAAGAGTCAATAATTTTATATATAGCACCGTCACTTAGCTTCATCATACGCTTGTTAAGACCGTGTAGCTTTAGCTGCTTGCCAAGCAAATGCTTTTTAGCGATGTGGAACTTCTCGTTCTTGGTATAAGAGGAAAGCTCAATTATTTCCATACGGTCGATAAGAGGAGTCGGAATACCATCAAGGGTATTAGCGGTAGCTATAAACATACAACGGGACAAGTCAACGTCCATTTCAACAAAATGGTCTCTGAATGCCTTGTTTTGCTCACTGTCAAGAACCTCAAGCATAGCAGAGGCGGGATCTCCTCTCATATCTGATGTCATTTTGTCAATTTCATCAAGCACCATTAATGGATTTGAGCTTTTGCAATCGCAAAGAGCAGTAATAATTCTGCCCGGCATTGCGCCAACGTATGTCTTTCTGTGTCCTCTGATTTCAGCCTCATCACGGATACCGCCAAGGGACACGCGCGCGTATTTACGCTTGAGTGCCTTTGCAATAGAGGAGCAAAGTGAGGTCTTACCAACACCGGGAGGACCCACTAAGCATATTATTTGATTTTTAACGTCAGGGTTAATCTCCTTGACAGCAATAAACTCTAAAATTCTTTCCTTTACCTTTTCAAGACCGTAGTGGTCACGCTCCAAGATTTTACGTGCGTTTTGAACGCTTGTTTCATCATTTGTATATTTGCCAAATGGAATTTCCAAGCATGTCTCAATGTATGTGCGCAAAACCGTTGATTCGGGAGAGCCAAATGGGGCTTTGTTGAACTTGGAAAGCTCCTTTAAAAGCTTTTCTTCTACCTCTTTTGGGAAGTGCTTTGCCAAAATTTGCTCGCGAAGCTCTTCGCCTTCGCTTTGCGAATCGTTTCCAAGCTCATTTTGGATTATCTTCAACTGCTCACGAAGGAAATATTCCCTTTGACTTTCGTCTATTTTTGCGTTGGTTTTTCTTTTTATGCTACCTTCAAGCTTGACAATTTTAATTTCCTTGTCCATCAGTTCGATAGCAAGCATAGTACGCTTAAACTTATCGTATTCGCACAAAACAGCGTATTTGTCGTTAGTACGCGTTAAAATCAAAGCTCCGCAAAGGTCTGATAAAAAGTCAATATCGTCAATTACGTCAAACTGAGCAATTAAGTCCTTAGACGGGGAGGTGAACATTGAAACCGCCGCCTTTGCCTTTTCGCGAAGCAAACGTAAAAGCGCTTCCTCCTCGTTTTCATCGTAATCCTCAATTTCTAACTTTTTTGCAGTTATGTTTGCAAGATAGTACTTGCCAGTGTTATGTATGCTTGAATGCTCGGCACGGCAAATGCTTTCAAGAGAAGCCATAATTGCGGAAGAGCCACGCTTTGTCACCTGCTTTACCTTAGCAATAGTACCAACTGAAAACAGGTTGCTTATGTTTATTTTTTCGGTAAACGGGTCCTTTTGCGTAGCAAGATAAACAAATGAGTCTGTTTTTTCAGCAGCTTCGACAGCGTTTTTTAAAATTGGGTCTGATATATCTACTGTGATTGATATATTTGGAAAAGCGAAAACCGAGTTCATCAAAGGGATAACAGGTAAAGTAAAGTTTTCGCACATTTCGTTAAATTTTGCCATAAAAATTCCTTTCGCGTAGCTACAATATCGCAAGACATAGCTACTTAAAATACATTATAACATAAGTTGAAAGAAATTTCTATAAAAAATAAAAAATAATATTAAAAATATTTGACTTAAGCGACAAAATATAGTAGAATATATGAAATGAAATGTTGGGAGGACTTACTATGGCTTTTGATGCGGCAATGCTTAATTGCATCGCGACGGAAATTGCAGCATTTGGAGAATGTAGAGTGGACAAGATTTATCAGCCCGCTTCGGATGAAATTGCTTTATTGCTCCGTACTCGTGAAAAGAATATCAGACTTCTCATTAATGCTGGCTCAAATTGCCCTCGCATTAATATAACCTCTACTCAAGCGGAAAATCCACAAAAAGCCCCTATGCTATGTATGCTGTTGCGTAAGCATTTGAATGGTGCTAAGCTGACAGATGCGCGTTGCTACGGATTTGAACGCGTTTGCGAGCTCGAGTTTGATGCTTATGACGAAATGGGCTTTAAATCGAAAAAATACTTGATTTGCGAAATAATGGGTAAATATAGCAACATTATTTTGACGGATGTTAACAAACGAATTTTGGCACTGTTAAAACCGGTTGATTTTTCAGTCAGCATACAGCGGCAGTTGTTAGTTGGTATGACATATGAATTGCCGCCAAAGCAGGAAAAAATCGACACAGGGTCGGTTACAATTTCTGTTTTCAAAGATAAGCTGGAAGCAACACCCACAAGCATGAGAGTTGATAAGTTTGTAAGCGGTAGCTTTTCGGGTATAGCTATGTCAACCGCAAGGCAAATTGCGTATGAGGCAACAGGAAGCATTGACGGATTGCTTGAAAACGCAAATTTATCGATACTTGGTGCGGCATTTTTTAGAATAATTGACATGGTGCGAGGCGGCAAAGCAAGACCGTATCTTGTTGTAAATGAAAACAATGATCCTGTTGAGTTTTCATATACTCCTTTGGAATACTATGGGGGTAGTTACAAAAATATTGAGCTTGAAAGCTTTGGCGAATTAATTGACGCCTATTTCACAAAAAAAGGTAAAGCGGAAAGGATAAGACAAAAATCAAGTGATATTTTCAAGCTGTTATCTAATGCAGAGGCGAGAATCAATAAAAAGGTTTCTGTTCAAACCGAGGAGCTTTTGCAATGCGAAAAGGCAGAGGAGTATCGCATAATGGCTGATTTATTAACGTCTAATTTGTATGCCTTGAAGCGTGGCGGTGACAGTGTGACTCTTGTTAATTATTATGATGAAAACTGTGCGCCAATGGAAATTCCTCTTGACAGTAAGCTTTCTCCTTCTCAAAACGCGCAAAGATACTACAAAAAATATAATAAGCTCAAAAAGGCAAAAATAGAGCTGAACAAGCAAATAGATCTTAGCCGCGTTGAGCTTGAATATATAAATACTGTGTTTGATGCGTTAACTAAGGCAGACGGAGAAAATGACCTTATGCAAATTCGTGACGAACTTTACCACAGCGGTTACGCGTCAAGGATGAAGAATTATAATGCTGTTAAAACACAAGCTCCCAAGCCGCTCAAATTTATAACAAGTGGCGGTTATACCGTTTTGTGCGGCAAAAACAATACTCAAAACGACTATATAACCACAAAGCTTGCAGAAAAAACGGATTGGTGGTTTCACGTTAAAAATATGCCCGGCTCTCATGTGCTCATGCAATGCAAGGAGGAGCCAAGTGAGGTCGATTTTACCGAGGCTGCACAAATAGCCGCATATTATTCACAAGCAGAGGGCAACAATATAGCAGTTGATTATACAAATGCCAAGCACGTTAAAAAGCCCGCAGGCTCAAAGCCCGGATACGTTATATATCATGTGAATTGGACAGCGTATGTTACTCCCGACGAAAAGAGAATTAAGGAAATGATGTGTAAATAAAACAAGAGCCGTTGATTGTCAACGGCTCTTGTTTTATTTGTTTAGCTTTCCTCTGTATTCCAAAAGTGACATAAGGATTTTTGCTGTTTGCTCACGGGTTAAGGGAGAGTTTGGAGAAATTTTACCGTTGGTTTTCGTTAAAATACCAAGTCCTGCCAGGGCGGTAACGTCTTCAACCGCTTCCTTAGGGATTTGGTCTGCATCGGAAAATACAGTTAAAACAGTTTCAAGCTTTGCGCCTATTATACGGTTGATGATTTTTGCCGCTTCTGCTAATGTAATGCTTGCTTTTGGATTAATATGCACACCGTCGCTTTCGTTTTTACCCTTAATAATACCTAAGGAAAACGCGCTTTCCAAGTATCCCTTATATTCGGGTGTGATATCCTTGTCATCGGCAAATCTTGTGGTATCAATGCTTGGAGCTTCCTTTGCGCCCATAGCCTTCATAACAAGAACGATAAATTCCTCTTTTGTAATTTCTTCATTTGGTCTAAAATCAAAGCTTCCGTTTGGATTAGGGGTAAAGGTCATTATCTGATTTTCGTGCATGGCTATTGCCGCATTTAAACAACTACCGTTTTTTAGGTCATTGAAAACAAGGCTGGTTTTTAGCTTTTCAATTTTCATTTTAACGACACAGGTCTCGGAATAATTACCGTAGCTGTCCCTCACTCGATAGGAAAAGGCATCTGTTCCTGTGGCATCTTCATAGGGGGTATATATGTAGTCCCCCTCAGCTAAATTGGTAATAGTAATTAGTCCCTTTTCGGGATACGAAACTATTTCATACCTCAGTGTGTCACCCTCCGGGTCATAGCCATTTAATACGTCAAAGCAAGAAATATTGCTGTTTGTCCAAGCAGAAACACTGTCACCATTTGTGGCAACGGGGGGGAGATTTACACTTTGAAGCACCTTCAGTGTACATTCTATTTCATAATTGTTTTCGTTTGGCTTGAATTTGAAAACTGCGTCGGCATCACTGCTATTGGTTTGTACAAAGCGGAGCATTGGAAAGTCCTCTCTATAAAGCACCTGCTTTTCGACAACGTAAAGGTTATCAAGCATTAATCTGCCAATGCTGTTATCAGGTAAAGATGTGATTGTAATAGAATTAACATTTGCTCCGATTGCATTATCAAAATCGTCCACGTCAAAAATCAGCTCTCCGTTTTGCGTAACGGATGCCTTAACCATTGAAAAATCATTTGCTATTACGTCTATGGCGGGGGTTAGCTTGCTTGTTGCATTAACACCAATCGCTAATGCAAAAATAAGCAATACAGTAAAAAACAGAAGTCTTTTCATATAAATCTCCTAATTTGTATTCTTGGTAAAATATATTTTTGAACTGCCCAAAAAATGCACCAAATGTAAATACTTTAATAAAAATCCCCCTCTTTCCCAAAAAACTCCTGCCTTTGAATAAATTGTGCGTTGCACATAATGATGTAAATTTTATATAATGTTAGAAAAGGAGAGAATAACATGGAAATTATTAAAATTGGAAATGATGCGATGAAAATCAGTTTATGCACTGATGAGGCAAGAGAAATGGGACTTGGCAATGATCAAAGCGCAGATGTGTTAAAAGCAAGATTTACTGAGCTTTTGCTTAAAGTGAAAAATGGCTTTAATTATCGAGTTCTTGGAGGAAAATTGGTAGGCGATATTTTTTCAGGTTTAGACGGTGGCTGTGAAATCTTTGTAAGCAGAGTGGAGGCGCAGGAAGAAATGTATAGGGATAGGCAACAAGAGGAATGCGTAAAAAAACAAAAGCCTACAATTTGGGTATATTCCTTTGATACGTTAGAAAGACTGCTCGCGGTAACAAGAAGATTACAGGAAATTGGTTATGATGGTGCGAGCGCAGTTTACTATGATGATTGTAAGAAAAAATATTACATTTTTCTTGATAACGTGTCGATAAAGGACATAAAATACGCTTTTATTTCTGAGTATGCAAGAGCTGTTAAGCCTAATTTGATTCTACATATCAAGGAACATTGTAAATGCTTGTGCAAAAAGAATGGGGTGAAGACGCTTTGCCAGTGTTAAATTACGAATTGAGAAAATCCGATAACAGCGTGGAAAACAGTCTTGCAGTTTTCAAAGCATCGTCAAAAGTATTTGCATAGGAGCCTATATTGACTCGAATACAAGGTACGCTGAAGCGTTGGTTAAGCTCAAAGCGCGAAAATGTTTGTTTGCTTACAAATAAAGGATGAGTAGAATTAAAGTAGCTTGAAAATTCGTTTGAGCAATATGCAGTTTTTTCTTGTTCTTTTGTTAAATTACCATTGTTTGTACCGCAAACAAAATTTATCGTCGGCATTGTCTCACCGTTGATTTGCACTGTTTCGTTGTCTATGCTCATATCCCTGTTGAATTTTAGTGTTCTGGAAATATCGAAAATATAAGCTATGCTTGGATTGCTGTCTAAATAATTTTTTATATCTTTTTCGTATTGCTTTTGGTTTTCGTATAATGTTTCTTTAGTGCTGTCGCATTCTAAATAAACTGTATTTATACCTTCTTCATTTAAGTAACTACATATTTGTGTTGCTATTTCACTTACGTTATGTGAGTCGGAGCTGAAATCACTTGAATAGGAATAACCTTCTCCGTCAGAGTAACATTCAAGCGGTGCGAAGTTAACTATAAGAACAATTGGAGCATTTTCGCCGAAAATATCATATAAGTCACTCTTTTTTCTCAACGAAAATTCAAAATTTTTAAAATCAATTTTCCCGTCAAATTCATATACTGTTGTAAATTTGTCGGGTGTAGTGTCGATAAAATGGTAAATTGCGTCGGAATTATCAATGATTTCAGAGTTTTCTTTTCCCTCGCTTGTAGCAACGTCTGAATTGATATCATTGTTAATGCTTTCCGTGGATGTCAGCGTGGTCCCGGGCTGACTCACGAGAGATTTGAAGAAATTGCTAATGCTTGTGAAATTGTTGATAATAACTACTAAAGCGCAAACAAGCAGTGCTAATATTAAAAGCTTCTTACCTCGTTTCTTTCTTTTTGACCTTCTTTTTCTGTGTTCTATTTTAACGCCATATATTTGTTCGTCAAATGAGTCATTTTGAACTGGTATTAAAGTATTGTCCTCCATATTTTACTCCTTCTTTCTTTTAGTAATTTTTATGATTTGTGTTTGAATTTTATTACTCAAAGACGAAATGAGTATTTTTTCTTGATAAATTCAGTTTTTTGTGTTATTATTAAAATGAATTTGCGAATTGAGGTATATTTTATGGAAACAATGAAGGATAAAAAAGAGATAAAAATATTTATATTGTATTTGATGGACAGAATTGGGTACCCACTCACCTTGAATGAAGTTAGCTCGATTTTGTATCAGGAAAATTTGGTGAGCTATTTTGATTGCGGAGATTGTTTTACCGAGTTGATTGACGCTAAGCATATTGTTGATTCCGGCGCGAGAAATGAAGCGGAGGAGATTTTATACATAGTTTCAAGCACAGGTATACAAATTGCCACTCAGTTGAGCGATCAGATTTCTCCTTGGATAAAAGATGTTAGCTACCGCAGTGCAATACGAAATTTGTCATTTGTTAAGCGCGGCGCAAAGACCGACTGCTATAAAACTCCCTTGACAAATGGAAAATTCAGCGTACACTGTGAAATAATTGAGCAGGGAAGAAAGGTTATGGAAGCCACGCTTGATGTTGACAGCGAAAAGGAAGCTGACAAAATATTGTTTAATTTCCCAAGAAAGCCCGAAATCGTTTTTCGCGGTATGCTTGCTCTGCTATCGGGAGAGAGAAATTATATATTTGAGTAGTTGCTAAAGATAACGAAATTTTGATATTTTGCACAAAAATGTCATAAAATATTTGTTTTTTTTAACAAAAATGTAGAAAACACTTGACAAAATAAACTTTTTTTGATAAACTAAGTGTACTTTATATTTATTTTGAAACTTTACCCGTACAATTTGAATTGTATGAGTTGCTTGTACAGTTTTATTGATTCAATCGGAAACTGAGGGGAAATGGATAAAATTATATGGCTTATATGTCGGGCAAGGTCCGGAGATGACACAGCATTTAATGAATTGTGTGGGCAATATAAGAATTTGATGGACTCAATGTCTCGCAAGTATTCTGATATGTGTTCTGTTGAGTATGCTTCGATTGATGATTTTTATCAGGAAGCAAGGGTGGCATTTTATAATGCAATTGTTAAGTACGATACAGATGGTCAAAAGGTGACGTTTGGCGCTTTTGCTAAGGTTTGTGTTCGAAATAGGCTTGTTTCCTATGTTCGCAAACTGAAATCGAAAAAACGTCATAAGGGTAAGGATGATGTAGAGACAGCCAGTGGTGTGTCTTTACAGGATACTGTTGTTCGGCGTGAACTTGGTGAAAAGCTTATTTCTGCTGCTGATAGCTCACTGTCTACATATGAAAAGAAGATTTTTTCATGGTATTTGGACGGTAGGAGAGCAAGAGAAATTTCCTTGTTGGTTGGCAAAGATGAAAAGTCTGTAAATAATGCGATTTACAGAATCAGGTCAAAGCTTAAAAAG
>JAZSGX010000049.1:0-7703 GCA_045532975.1 Eubacteriales bacterium
AGCGCGACCACAACAAGATAGGCCGTGAGCTTGAATTCTTTACCACTGTTGACACAATCGGTCAAGGCTTGCCAATCCTTATGCCAAAGGGCTCCCGCGTTATTCAGCTTTTACAGCGTTGGGTTGAGGATACCGAGCAAAAGAGAGGCTACCTCTTAACAAAGACTCCTTTGATGGCAAAGAGAGAGCTTTATAAAATTTCCGGTCACTGGGACCACTACCGCGACGGTATGTTTATTATGGGTGACCCTGACGACGAAACAAAGGAATGCTTTGCTCTCCGTCCAATGACCTGCCCATTCCAATATCAAGTTTATCTCAACAAAAAGCGTTCATACAGAGATTTGCCAATGCGTCTTGGTGAAACCTCTACTCTTTTCAGAAACGAGGATAGCGGTGAGATGCACGGTCTTATCCGTGTTCGTCAGTTCACTATATCCGAGGGTCACTTGGTGCTTCGCCCCGACCAGCTCGCTGCTGAGTTCAAGGGCTGCTTGGAGCTTGCAAAGTATTGCCTTGAAACAGTTGGTCTTTGGGAGGACTGTACCTTCCGCTTCTCACAGTGGGACCCTAACCGCACAGATAAGTACGAGGGTACACCTGAGCAATGGAACGAGGCGCAGGAGGTTATGGGTAAGCTTCTTGACGAAATCGGCTTGAAATACGAGATTGGTATTGACGAGGCTGCCTTCTACGGTCCTAAGCTTGACATCCAGTGCAAGAACGTATTCGGCAAGGAGGACACAATCGTAACAATTCAGATTGATATGCTTCTTGCTAAAAAGTTCGGTATGGAGTACGTTGACTCCAACAACCAGCTTGCAACACCTTATATCATTCACAGAACGTCCCTTGGCTGCTATGAAAGAACACTTGCGTTAATTCTTGAAAAGTACGCAGGCGCTCTCCCATTGTGGCTCTCCCCAACACAGGCGGTTATTATTCCTATCAACTCCGAGTTTGACGATTACGCCCGTGAAATTGAGGCTAAAATGCTTGGTGAGGGTATGAGAGTTGAGGTTGACTGTCGTAACGAAACTATGGGTAAGCGTATCCGTGAGGCTCAGCTCCAAAAGGTTAACTACGTTATCGTTGTTGGCGCAAATGAAAAGGAAAGCGGCACAGTTTCCTTGCGTGCCCGTGGCGGTATTGACCTGGGTGTTATGGCATCTGACGAAATGGTTGCTAAGCTTAAAGAAGAAATCGATACTAAGAAAAGATAAAAATACAAAAAAGCCTTGTTTATTCAAGGCTTTTTGTGTATAATAAGGGTGAAGCTTTCCAATTTAAAGGAGTTAATTATGGGAAATATTGATAATAAAGCACTACACAAAATCAGCTACGGTCTTTATGCTGTCACCTGCAACGATGGAGAAAAGGACAACGGCTTAATAGTAAATACAGTTGTGCAGGTTGCATCCACCCCTCTTACCTTGAGCATTGCAATCAGCAAGGAAAATCACTCCCATGACGTTATAAAAAGCACTAAAAGGCTTAACATAAATTGCTTAACTACAGCCACTCCCTTCGACGTTTTTGAAAAATTAGGCTTCAGAAGCGGACGGGATACAGACAAATTAGCTGACGTTTTCAATTGGAAAGCGCAAAACGGCTTGCCCGTTTTGTCAGGGGAAATTATCAACGCGTTTTTCCTGTGTGAGGTGACGGACTACGTCGATTTAGGCTCTCACGGTCTATTTATTTGCTCCGTGACTGATGCAGTCCATATAAGTGATGACGAGAGCATAACATACGACTATTACCACAAAAACGTAAAGCCCAAAAAGACGGACAAGAAAAAAGGCTTTGTTTGTACAATTTGCGGCTACGTCCACGAAAGCGACACACTTCCCGAGGATTTTGTATGTCCTATCTGCAAGCACGGTGCTACAGATTTTGAAAAGCTATAATAAAAAAATCAAGGTCTTTCCCTTTGGATGACCTTGATTTTTTATTAGCTCTGCATATTTTCACCTTAAAAGTTAGCTTTCCTGCTCGCCTATTAGGGAGGCAAGCTCGCTTTCCGTTAACAGCTCGTCAGTGGTTGAATATCTTATGTGCAAAATATCTCCCGCTCTTATTTCCTTGCTACCGTGCTTATCCGTTTTTTCCTTTCCATCCGTATGCTTCAAGGATAGCACAAATAGATTTCTTGGCCAAAAGATGTCTCTTATCTGCTTATCTACTGCAAAGGAGCCTGCCATAACAACAACATCCTTTTCAACTATAACATGTTGGCTCCTGTCCTCTTCAAAATCCTCTCTTAACTCAATGATAACATCGCTTATAGATTTAACCTCAAATATTTCAGTTATCAAAAAGGCAACAAAGGAAACGATAATTACAGGCACAATGTTATTGTGACAAGAAAGTGCCTCCAAGGAGAACACAATAGCGGTTAACGGCATTTTCATAGCACCCGCTATACACGCTGTAATTCCAAGAACAACTACTGTTGTGTAAAGCGATGCGTTTAATCCCCAAGCAAGAAAGGTCTTGCCCATAATTGACGCAACAAGTGCGCCTATTGCCAAAATAGGAATAAAGGTGCCGCCTGTTATGCCAGAAGCATTTGCGCTCAAGGTTAAGGTTGTCCTTACAAGCAAAACAAGGACCAAAAACCAAATTGCACCCTCTCCCCTGCCCAAATCAAGAATAAGCTCGTGTCCTGTGGAAATAAAAGAAAATGACACAAGACCCATAACTATTGTCAATGTGAATATGGCAAATATCTTTACAAAATGAGGGACCTTTTCAAGCACCTTATCATGGATTTTATCAATTAACCTATAATATTGCAAGAACAAAACGCTGAAAAGACCCACGCCAATACCGACAACCACAGGAAGCCAATATTGAGAAATATCAAGAGTTTCGTGCTCAAAGACCTGAAAGAGCCTCTCGCTAATTCCAAGCAATGGGCACAAAAGCTTTGACGTTATATTGGCAAAAAGCACCGAGGAGGATGCCACTATTATAATTGTTGGGGAAATTCTTTGGTGTGCCTCCTCAACGGAGAACAAAATGCCCGAAATAGGCGCGCCCGTTGCCACAGAAAAGCCTGCGCAAGCGCCACCTGTCATAGAATATCTGTCCCAGGCTCTGTGCCTTTTGGCAAAGGTGTAAACGCTACCTCTACCAATGGCTGTACCCATTTGCACCGAGGGACCCTCGTTACCCAAGGGAACGCCAAACAAAAAGGACGTAAGGGACAGAACAAAAACACCAATCAGCGTTCTTAACCATTTAAAGGTTACTATTCCTCGCAAAATACCTATAGAGGTTGGTATGCCGCCGCCCTTGACATTCGGTATCTTTTTGTATATATAGGAAAGCAAAACGCCAAGTGCAAAAACGCACAATATTGCAAGAGGAACAAGGTACGCATGCTCTCTTAAATATTCATAGGAATACTCGGAAAAATGTATTATATGCTTGGCACACAGCTTGTATAAGCACACAACCACAGATGTTGTAACTCCCGTAATAAAGCCAAATACAAGAGCAGGCATAAGCAAATTAATAACATATGCCTTATATTTTTTTAGATTATCTTTTATTTTCATTTATTTATCTTAACTGAATTACATCTGCTCCTCTGCCTCGTCAATGATTCTTCCGTATTCGGCAAAAACCTCATCAACAATAGCGTCGTCAACAACCAATGTGTACGCATTGTCCTCGTCCCCTAACGGCTCAACCTTAAAAACCATAGCCTCGTCCTCTGCCATTCCCTCAAACAGCTCGACAGGTTGTACAATAACATAAAAGCCATGACTTAGAGCAATACCGGCTATATCAATAAATTTGATTTCCTCGCCGTCTTTATTTTTCAATACAATATATCTTTCGTCTTCGTAAATTTCCTTTTCCATTTAATACTCCTTATTCATTCCAATACTTCAAGCCCTCAACAGGAGTTGAGATTTTGGTTAATTCCTTATTTTCAAAAAGCTCCATTGCATTCTTATAAAAATCGCTATAAGTCAAATTTCTTGGACGCTTAATTGTCCAGGGTGTAGTCAAGTCTATCTCGTAAAGCCAGGAGCCGCAATAATTAATTTCTCCAAGAGCCTTGATTATGCTTTGCCAATCAACCTCGCCCTCTCCGGGAAGCCAATGCCTTTCGTTTTTAAAGTCATAGTCGGAAACGTGCAGGGTAACTATTTTCTCACCTACCGCTTTTATAAAATCAAGGGGATTTTCAGCGAGCAAATGGTTTGTGTCAAAGCAAGCCAAGAGCTTTTCGTTAGCACCTAAAAGCTCCAAAATATCCTTGGAATCTCTGCCAAGACAGGTGCGTGGCAAATTTTCAACGCAGATAACCGCGCCCTTTTCAAAAGCGTATTCAGCAAGAATATTCAAGCTATTCTTCGCTATTTCCATTCTGCTTGGGCGGTCACTCTCGTCAATAGGCTCTCCGCTTGGGTGGATGATATATTTGTCAATGCCGATTTTTGTACCCTTGTCAATATATCCCTTTAAATACTCCACGCTCTTTTCAGCAATATCGGGGCGAGAAATATCAATATCGTTAAATGGCATAAACGGTAGGTGGAAGGAATATAGCTCCACACCGTGCTTTTTGCTCCATTCTAAGAGCTTGTCAAAATCAAGAGCCTCGGAAAGCTCCTTGTTAACGGACACCTCCATTTGGAGAAGTCCTGCATCCTTATATCCCTTGAACATCTCCTCATCTATTGCGTGAGGGGTTGAAAATCCTACCGTGTACATAAAAAAGCTCCTTTGTTTGTTATACCCTTATTTTACCACCATACTTTAGTAAAATCAATGTATTTTTCACTAAAATGTTGTTTTTATTAAAACAATGTGGTATTATGTAGTTAGTTTATTTTAAGGAGAACTATTATGTACACATTTTCAGCTTTACAAAAATATCTTGACACTATCCCCGTGCGTGAAAAGGTGCCGGGGCTTGACTTAAAGGTTTTACATAAGGGCAAGGAGGTTTTCCGTTACCAATGCGGATATAAGGACAGGGAAAACAAGGTGCCTATGAAGGGGGACGAGCTTTATATGCTCTACTCCGCATCAAAGCCAATTACCTGCGCCGCAGGACTCCGCGCAATGGAGGAGGGCAAGTTTTTAATGGGTCATCCCCTTTGGTGGTATTTACCCGAGTTCAAAAACGTAAAAATCAAAGGCAAAGACGAGCAAGGAAATCCTGTGCTTTTGCCACTCCAAGGTGAGATTAAAATCCACGATATTTTCAATATGACAGCAGGTCTTAACTACGATTGTGGCTCCGCGGAAATCCGTGCAGCTGTACAAAAAAATCCAAAGGCGCCAACCCGTGAGATTTGCAAGGCGATTGCAAGCATGAATCTTGATTTTGAGCCGGGCACAAGATGGCAATATAGCCTTTGTCACGATATTGTGGCTGCCTTGGTTGAGTCTGCAACAGGGGAAAAATTCAGCGATTACGTTAAGCGTGTGATTTTCGATCCCCTCGGAATGGAAGCATATTATCATATGACGCCCGAGCTTGAGCCTCGCGTTATGTCACAGTATCAATTCGACTATTCAGTGGGTGAGGCTAAGCTTGTTGAAAAGAAAAACGGCTACATTTTCGGTGAGGAATACGACTCAGGCGGAGCAGGTGTTATTACCTCAATTGATGATTACGCAAAGTTCGCCTACGCTATGACCAACTACGGTGTTGGGGCAAACGGAGCGCGCATTTTGTCAAAAGCGAGCGTTGAGCTTATGCGCACAAACACCTTGCCAACAGACAGCCAAATGTACCGCGATTTTTCTTCCTGGATGTCTAACCACGAATATGGCTACGGCTTCGGCGTGCGTACAAAAATCGGCGTAGGACGTGGCGGTAATTTGACCTCAATCGGTGAGTTTGGTTGGGACGGTGCCGCAGGCTTCTTATGCTCCATCGACCCTGCAAAGCAAATCACCATAGTTTACGGTCAGCAAATGCTTAACCCACAGCATGACTGTACTCACAATAAAATCAAGAACATGGTTAATACGATTATTGAGTAAAGTTTTATCTCAACTACCCCTCCACCGCTATGCGGTCCCCCTCCCCTCGCAATTGGAGGCTAGGTGCACGATATAACCCACAATAAAATCAAGAATTTTGTTAATACAATTATTGAGTAATCAATTACGCCCTCGGCGTTATTTCAAGACCGCAGGTCATTTCAAGATTGTATTGCAATCATTTCAAGTGCATAGCGCATTTCATTAACAAAGCCGCACGGAAAAACCGTGCGGCTTGTTCTTTATCTCAGCCCCAAAACGTCAAGAGCACTTGCACCAACCTGGGCAGCACCTTCATTAATTTGGGTCAAGGTTGCACCATTGCCTAAATCAACAACGGACGCTAAGATTATATCGTTTGTATTTACAATTTCATTCTCGTAATTTGGTTTTATATATTTCATTCTTCTACGCTCTCCTTTGCCTCGTTATAGGAAATGCCGCTAACAGTTTCGGCAAGTCCGTTTTCCTGTACGTACCAAACGCCCTCTCCGTCATAAATGTACGCGGAAATTACAAG
Source organism: Eubacteriales bacterium (assembly GCA_045532975.1). Lineage (GTDB taxonomy): Bacteria > Bacillota > Clostridia > Oscillospirales > CAG-272 > RGIG2000. The sequence goes on from JAZSGX010000049.1 coordinate 6,539, forward strand.
CTTTACATCCTTTATGCTATCTACGACGTCATTAAGCACAAAATCATAGCCTGGGTAGTTAAAGGTTGTTAAATCTGCTTTAATTACCTTTCCTACATTTAGTACAATCGCCTGTCCATTTTGGTCAAGAGGTTGCTTTCCGCCAAGATTGTCATAGCCTGCAAATAGCACGCCGATTTCAAGTGTCTTACCTGTTTGTGCTTCGTACTGCTCAAGTGCTTCATAGTTGATATCATATCCAACAGCCAGTTGTCCTGCAAAGCCTATGGAGTAGCCCTTGAATGTGAATATCTCTGCCATCAATTCAGCATCGGTCTTTTCAACAACATAAATTACGTAGTCGGACAAGTGGCTAGTTTTAAATGTTACCTCTCCTGTTTCAGGGTCGTACTTTTCAACCTCCATATGCTCAAGCTTACCGTTTTCGTCCCTGTAAGCTATCTTAACCTGTTCTTTCAAAAGTCCCTTTTGATATGTAACGGAAAGTGTTACTGTACCGTTATCGCTATCACTTGGTGGAAGGATTGGGTTACCATTTTCGTCATCTACGTTAATGCTAAATACCTTTTGCCCCTGCTTGTTTTCCTTATCGGTTGTAATATCGGAAATACCGATAGTTACATTGCCAAGCTGCTCTGCTATCTTGCTTGAAGCTATTGCGTCAAGGATAATTGAGCCAATGTCGGTGTTAATTGACGTTTCCATACCGTTAAGTTCGCTAAGGATTTCAGGGGTCAGTTCAATGCCAACTGACGAAAAGGTATCCTTATCAAAGACAATGTCAATCTTAACCTTGTCTTTTTCTTTATCCTTGTCTACTTTATCTGGTTTAGTGTTTACCTTGTCGTCCTCAATTTCAAACTCAAGATATTCCTTAGCACCGCAAATGCAAGTTCTTACCATTGTTGTGTTGTCATACTCTGTCCAAGCGTCGTATATGTGATTTTCAATTATATTTTCAAGACCGCAAACGCAAGCATCGACTGTGTGAGTTCCATCTCCGTTATCTACTACGTTGACATTCGCTGTATGAGTGTGTCCCCATACAACAGGACAGTTCGAACCTTTCCAATCGCTGTCCCATCCCTCCGGCTGACTTTCTGCCTCACAATATATTGTCAGAATTATGCAATAAAAGAACGCAGAATTACCTATGCTTGTGACA
>JAZSGX010000071.1:0-19247 GCA_045532975.1 Eubacteriales bacterium
GTGGAAGAAACTGTTAGAAGAAGATTAACAGAGGAACAAGCGTTAAAGATGTTCAAAAAACAGACCGGATGTGATAATACGACTGAGTTTCAAGGAATGGCTGAAACAAAAAAGCAAAAGCAAATAGTAAAGTTATATGAAAAAGGACTGTCAATAAGACAAATAAGCAGATTAACAGGAGAAACGAAAGGAATGGTGGAAAAATGGTTAAAATAAAATGCAAAAGTTTAAAAGACACGCCACCGTCCCCTGTCTTCCTTTGAATTTAGAATTTTTTAAGGGCAATAAACCTATTCCGTACGAACATGTATTGTATAATTTGTTTAAATATTGGGTTATTTAGGAGGAAAACATGAAAAAGCGAGAAATAGATTTTTTTTCTGGACGATTAAAAGTAGAATGTATTGATAAATATACTGTTCAAATCGAATTGGATAGCAAAAGTATTGATTTTTTGATTGAAACACTATTGGAATTAAAAGAAACTCCAAATCTTCATCATCTGAATTTTGATTCAAGTACAGGCTATTCTTGCGGATTCATGACAAAAGATTCATTAAATTTAATTCTCAATAACAGAGATAAATATTAGGAAGACAGGGGACGGTGGGGAAGACAGAGGAGACAGGGGACGGTTCCTTGTCTTCACCCTTGAATGTTTTTAAATTCGTCCGAGGGGAGCAAGTGGGTGTCAGTCAAGACAGACCACCGTCCCCTGTCTTCCCGAAGCGTTACGTCGTTAATAAAGGATTTAGGATTAACTATTTTTTCTATCTAGAATAAAATCGAAAGGAAATAAAAGATATGTTTATAAAACAAATTGTTGATTTTGATAAATTAAGTGGAGAAATGGAACTCATAATATCAGATGGTGAAAACGAATTGCTTTGTTATTGCATTCAAAGTGATATTGAATCTCCGTTGAGAATTAAAGAAATAGAAACTTTTCTTGCTAGCAACATTATATTAGCTTATGACAATAATTGTTTTATAAAAAAAACAGAAGGATATTATTCTTATCATTTGCAGGGTATGGTTTTGGAAACTGTTCACCCAGCAATTGAGATTGGAAAAATTCGCATTTGCATTGATGTTCCATTTCCAAAGGATATTAAACAAGGAGATTTTGTGGAGCTTTTTGCAGAACGCCTTGATTGCAGATTATATTAAAAGTTTTATGAAGACAGGGGACGGTTCCTTGTCTCCAACAAATGAAGACAGGGGACGGTGGTGTGTCTTGATAAGGGTAATATCTTAACAAGAACATGGCGGAGGAGACAGGGGACGGTTCCTTGTCTCCACCCTTGAATGTTTTTAAATTCGTCCGAGGGGAGCAAGTGGGTGTCAGTCAAGACAGACCACCGTCCCCTGTCTTCACCCCGTCCCCTGTCTTCACCCCGTCCCCTGTCTTCACCGTCCCCTGTCTTCATACCGTCCCCTGTCTTCATACCGTCCCCTGTCTTCACCGTCCCCTGTCTTCATACCGTCCCCTGTCTTCATACCGTCCCCTGTCTTCATATGTAATAGATGGCGCTTTAAAATTTGATGCTAATCAATTGATAAAGATGTCAGGAATTTTAGTTGGTAAAAATATATGGCGAAATCGTGGTTTGCTTAAGAGGTGAATATAAATGAAATTTGTAAAATATATTTTGTCTTGTATAATTGGATGTTTTGATGCATTAGTAGGTAAAGGAATGAATGGTGGAATAAAAGAGGGAATTATTGGACTTATCTCACTATTACTTATTGTATTATTATTTTTTGCTTCATTTATTCTTTTAGATAAAAAGACTAAAATCGATTTTAAGATTAATATTTTATGTTCTATAGGAATAACTATTTTGTTAGTATGTTTAATATTTTTAGTACTAATAATTTTCGAAAAAATATTTTAGAGAAGACAGGGGACGGTGGTGTGTCTTGAAAAACGGGCACGCCCCGACAATGCTTTGCATTGTGTAGGAGATGCGTTGCCTGTGGCAACGAGTCACGCCGAGCCACTGGTGAGCGAGCTCCCCGATGGCTTTCGTCGGACTTGCGAACTCAATTCAAAAACGCTTTAGCGTTTTTGAATGAGGTTCGAAACGACAGGGTGCGACATAAAAAGATAAAGGACAGGTAAAAACCTGTCCTTTTATCTTTATGGCGCGCCCCGGGAGATTCGAACTCTCGACCTACCGGTTCGTAGCCGGGCACTCTATCCGCTGAGCTAGGGGCGCAACTGCTTGTTAGCGTTAAATATAATAGCACACTATTTTACAAATGTCAAGAGTTTTTTGAAATTTCTTTCTTCCTTTAATTAATATAAAAGCCTGCCGACCCAACTTACGTCGAATCGGCAGGTTTATTATTTTGTTTTATTTCGGTTTTTTTATTTTACAATCAAAAGCTCAAAGCCAAGCTCATACATACCGAATGGGCAAGCATAAGAATACTCGTCTGTCAAAACAGCATCTGCAAAGGAAACTGCACCCTTAAATGCGTCAGCCGAGGTTTCTGCATAAAGGTCTGCCTCGGATGATTCACCGGCGAAATCGTCGTAATCAAGGCTTCCTGTTATGCTGCTAATACCGTTAGGAGCAACATTACCGGTCATTGTCTTTCCGTCCATTAGAAGAGCCCAAGAAACTGTACCGTTGTCTACGTTATCCAAATAGATTGCAAAACCGTAGCTCGGTAAGCTTTCATCCTCAGCAAGTACGCCATAAGTCAAGCTCAAGCTCTCTGCGTTGGAGTGATATATAATTTGAACATATTTTGTAACACCGCCGTCGGATGTCTGAGCCTCGATAAAGTAGCTGTTTGATACACTGTCGATTGCACCGTTTTCCTTAACAAACTCAATGAGCAATTCCTTAAAGCTTGCACCGCACAAGGTACAAACACGAACACCCTCGTGGTCGCACTTTATAGCGTAGTTCAAGTTAACAAAGCCCATTTCCTTCATACCGAACGGAGCCTCGCAGCCCTCAATCATAAGAGAGTTAGCAACAATCAATGTGCGCTTTAATGCTTCAGCAGCAAGAGTAGCATAATCGCTCTCAAGCTCAGCGTCACCGTCAAACTCATCAAACGCCAAAACGTTGATAGAGCCGCCGAAGGTATCAACAGAAACAACACCACTCATTGTAGCTCCGTTAAATTCAAGGCTCCAGCTAATCTGGCTGTCCTTCAAATTATCAAAGTACACATACATAGTATATTCGTTGTCGCCTGCTACTGCATTGTAAATCAAGCCGGATGCATCAAGCTCAATGTCATATACAATCTCGATATACTCAATAATTTCCTCAGCCTCTTCTGTGGTGCTGATGCTAAACTTCATTTCGTCAGCATTGTATACACCGTTTTCAATGAGCCAGTCGGAAAGGATTGTGTCGTAATATTCACCGCAAAGCTCGCAAGCCTTAACGCCTGTGTGTACACACTTTTCTTCGGGAAGAACAACGTCACCAACCAAGCGTGTTTCAGTTGCAGGACACTTCTTGCACTTACGCACCTCACCGTTTGGATCGTCAGTGGATGGCATCCAGCTACTCCACTTATGAACGTATGTACCGTCAACGCACTTAGGCATTTCTTCCCAAAGTGCATAAAGGGTTGTATCAGCAACGAAGCGTGTTTCACCCTCAACTGCCTTGCTTGTAAATTCAGCATCTCTGTACCAGCCCTTGAAGATATAACCGTATCTTGTAGGAGTTGGGAAGCTGTCAATTACACCGGTCACAACAACTCTTGTTTCGTATTCGTCACTTGCAAGAGTGCCTTCGCCCGGGTCAAAGCCAACAACAACCTTGTTCTCGTAATCTGCAACGCTGTCATCCTTTTCACCAACGGAAATAACAATCTCGCCTGCATCAGGAATAACGTCAACGTAGAGATAGCCGTCGTCAATAGCACAGCTTACGTTGCTCATATTCTTTGTATGACGATACTCGTCAATTGAAACAAGTGGAATATTTACGCCACCCTGAGTAGCCACTACACTTGTCCAGCTATTTGGAATATCAATCTTAATTGTCAATGCCTGGTCGTACATATAGTCGTCAAGGCTATCTGTTACGGAAATCTTAATTGAGCTGTCTGTTCTTTCAACAAGCTCAACAACTGCGTTCTTAGCTTCCTTCAAATACTGAATAAGCTCGTTGTAGGAAGGAGCCCAAACGCCAAATCTTGTTAAATGCTCAAGCTTGGAAATGGTTGAAGCGTAGCTTGAATAAATGGAGCCTGAGCCAAGTGAGTGCAAGCACTCTACTGTAAAGCCACCAACGGAAACAAGTGTTTCAACACCCTTTTCATATGAGCCAAGTGTAGCCTTAACAAGCTTATATTCACCGGAGCCATCCTCTGTAAATACGAACTGACCGCCATCAAGCTTATAAGAACCGTTTTCAACGTAATCGTATCTGTAATCAGCAGCAGAGTAAACGTATGTACCCTTACTGTAGCCTACGTCTTCAAACTTCATTGTGTCGAAATTGAACACGAGGTTTATATTCATTTTCTTATATGACTCGTCCAAAGCATATGCAAGGTCGCCAAGGTAAGCAACCGCCTCCTGGTCACCCTTCTTTTGAACGTATGCACCGTTCGGCTTCTTTACGTTAACGAATACGTAGTCACCCTCTGTCTGGTCAGCCTTAGAAATATAGGAGTTAAGGTCACCCCAAACCTCTCTTGAAATAAGCTGATCAGGAGTATTATAGAATATACCTGTGTCACCACCGTTACGGTTAGCCGCCAATACACCTGCTAAGTAGCTTGCAACGGAGTTGGAGGTTGCACCAAGAGGTGCGGCGAAGGTGATGAGCTGTTGATTTTTAAAGTTGTGTCTGAACCAATACTGAGCATTGATAACCTCTGCAACCATTGAGCTGACACCCACTTGACCTGCATAAATAGTGGTATGGTTGTATGAGTGTGAGCCCAAGTCAAACACGCCCTTTGTGAAGTGGTCTTGCCAGATATCAACAAGAGCATCGGAATAAGTAATAGCCATCATAAGTGTTGCGCGAACGCCGTACTTGATGTAATACTCGTTAGCCCATGTGTATGTATCAAGGTAGTTACCGTCGTCAAAGGTCTGCGCCCAAGCTGCAGGAGCACCGTGTAGGTAATCCATTATCTCTATGCTATCATAGTTCTTTTCGTAGTTAATTGTATTTGTTGCATCACAGCCCTCGTGACGGCACTTTGATACCTTTGTACCAAGAGCTGTTGCGGTAGCCTCTGTTTCAACAGTGTATCTGCCCCAGTCGTGGCTCAACGCATCTGTTGCCTTTGTTCTGATTACCGCTCCGCATACACAATTCATTTCAGTATAACCGGGAACACCGCAGGAAGGAGCTATAACGTTGCCCGCCTTAGGGTTAGCGTGTGAGCATCCTGTTCCGGCAGGCTCGCCATACGGAACCTCGGAAATTGTGTAAGGGATAATATCGTAAAATATACTTGTCCAATACTGTGGCTCTCTTGTAACCGTGAACTTCAGCTTGGAAGCCTTTTGTTCAACATCAATATTGAAGATACAAATACCGCCAACGTTGGAAATAACCGCTCCTCCTGTCTCACCTTCACCGGGAACAGCGTAAGAGCCGATTGTTTTCCATTCGCCATCCTGATAGGATTCAACAAGAATAGTTCTACCTCTGTTAGAGGCTACCGATATTTGAATACAAGCAATATACTGCTCGGTAGCGAACTCATAAAGAGCCCACGGAACAGGATTGTATCTTGCATCCGTTGTCCAGGATGTAGCTGTTGTGTTGTCCTTAAGTGCGTCAGCACCTGCAACCCACTCATTGTACTTACCGGAAATAGATACGCTTGCCTGTGTTACGTTAGATACAGGAATTCTGTCTGTTTCCTCGGTCTTTGCGTAGGTTTCGATTTCATAAATTACCGCAGGAGCGTAACGGCTCGCATGGGTAACGTTTGCTCTTATCTTACTTGTGTTGATTGGGCTGTCAAGAGTTAACAAAACCTCACAGCTAATACCAACAGCAGAGGATTCTTTATCGGAAATAGTTGTTAAATATGCCCATTCTGCCTTTTCCTCATCCCAATACTCGATGTCAAAGGAAACGTAGCAATCCTCGCCAAGCTCCCAAGCGTAGTAGTTAGGAAGAGTAAACTTAATTGCGCCTATATCATAAGCTTTAGCAAGTGTAAGCTCAAGCCAATCGGCTGCATAGCTTGCACCGTCATTGTATGTATCGGCATTCCAGAAGGTAGTTGTATTACCGTCGTTTGCATAGCTACCCTTTGTTCCGTCAAAATATGATGAAACGAGAATCTTTCCAAGAGTTGCTACGTTAACAAGTGAAACGTTTTCATACTCGCCACCTGTGTAAAGGAAGCTGATATCAACGTTATCCGCATAAAGCTTAGATGCGTTTGCGGTATATTTCTTTTCTCTTGCTTGAACTGCGCCACCGCAGTGCTTACAAGGTCTTTCCTCTCTACCTGAAACGTATGTGGTTGGCTTTACAACAGAAACCCAACCGAGCATATCGTACTCGTGCTTGCCTGTGGCTGGGATTGGTGTTGTAAGTGAAAGACCACAACCGTTTGGACAGTAAATAACCGTGAAGCCGTCATTTGCGCAGGTTGGCTCTGTTGTTTCGAGAAGCTCAAGATGCTCAAGCTTAGCAAGAGTTGGATCGTTATCCTTATTGGTTCTTATTGTCTTTCTGCAAAGTGTACATCTTTCAACACGGCGTCCGTTTGTCTGGCATGTTGGAGCAACATATTCGATAAGCTCAAGATTATGCTCACAATCGTCTGTGCTGCTGCCTGCCTTTTCAAACACCGCAAAAAGGGTCATATCGCCCGTTACCACGTCGTTTTCAAAGTCCCAAACCTTTGATTTGTCGTCATTAACGCACCATCCGTAGAAGATAGCACCCTTTCTGAAAGGCTCAAAATCAGGCTTAGCAACCTTGCCGCCCTCTTTAACCTTTTGGTCAGGCACCTTAATACCGTTCTGCGTACGGGAAACGTCAAACTTTACAGTAAGCTTTCCCTCGTCATCGTTATCAGAGCTTCCCGTGCTGCTGCCGGGCTTGGAAGAATCTGTTGGGTCGGATGAATCCGTTGGATTAGACTCATCTGTTGGGTCAGAGGAATCTGTTGTTGAACCACCGGGTACGCTTCCTGTAAACCAGATTGCATAAAGCGTAGTATCCGTTGAGAAGGTATCGCCATCAACGTACATAGCCATGCCCGCTCTGTCATATGCCCAGCCAACAAAATTAGCGTCACTCTTTTCCAAATATGGAATTTGTGTCACCGAAAGGGTCGCGCCCTTCTTAACCGTTGCCTCAAGAGCGCCCTCTGTGTATGTAGCGCCTTGGGTATCAAACGTAACCTTTACTGTATCATCCTTACTCTCTGTTCCTACAGAGCTGCTTGTACCTCCGTCAGAGCTTGCGGGAGGATTTGTTGTATCTCCTCCGCACGCCGCGAAGCAAAGAACAAGGGCAAGAATTGCAACAATCAAGGTAGAAAATTTAAAAAATCTTTTCTTCATTGCTTTCTCCTATTTTGCAGGTAAACCCCTGCGCGGTCATCAACACGAAACAGCAAAACGGGTGTCAAATCTAACAAAACGTTTCGCCATTGTCGTTATACCAAATGTTCCCCCCGGGAATTAGCCGGGGGGAACCAACTTGTTCACCAGTCGTTTAAATTATGTAAAAGGAATTAGTCCTCGTCAACAATCTTAACGAAAGCAACCTCTTGCCACATTGATGTACCTTGTGGTGGGTTCTCCTCTACGAACTTAACTGCAACAATCTTTCTTGTTGGGTCTGTGTCATAGTATGGTGTAGCTTCCTTTTCGCTAACGCCGCCGAAGATACCGAGAAGTGCGAACTCATCCTCGCCCTCGTAAAGAACGTATGCGTTGATAGATGTTACGCCCTGTCCCTTGAAGTAAACTCTGTCGATTGCAGTAGCTTCCTTAAAGTTAAACTGAACGTAAGCCTCACCGTTACCTCTTGGACCGATAAACTGACCGTGACCCTCATCCCACTTGTTGTTGATAAGGTTGGTGAAAGGTACGTTATAGAATGCTTCTGTGTTACCGTCAATCTGCTCTGCAGGAGCATTACCGAGGATTGTTGTTGTGATATTCTTGTAGTTAACTCTTTCTGTTTCGCCACAGCCAAGTCTTGAGCAAACGCGCTCCTTAGCCATGAATGTTTCTGTCCAAGTACCGAACTTATGTCCGAGAGGTGCAGCACCTACCTTGCTTTGGTCTGCGTTACAATCCAAGCAGTAACGAACAGATGTTCCGGCTGTTGTACAGTCAGCAGCAGCGCCGTCTTCCCAACCGGAGTAGTTGTGGTTGTAAGAGCCGTCGCTACACTGAGCCTGCTCAAGCCAGCAAGCGTAAAGGGTAACGTCCTCTGTGTACTTTGTTGAGTTGGATACAGGGCTTGTGCAAGCCGCATCTGTGTACCAGCCCATGAAAAGCATAGCAGGGTTAGAGTTGATTGGTGTTGGGTGGTCTCTGAATCTGTCACCGTAAGGAACTTCCTTTTCGAAGTCATCGAGGTTTTCAAAGTCACCGCCTTGACCTACTTCATACTCGATTGTAATTGTTGTTCCTGTGTTGTCGCCGCCGTCAACAGGTGGGTTTGTTGTAGAGCTGTCTGTTGTATTGTCATCGCTGCCTGCAGGTGGGTTAGTTGTGGAGCTGTCTGTTGTATCGCTACCGTCCTTTACCCAAATAGCATAAAGTGTTGTTTCAGCATCAGTAAATGTGTCGCTTCTTGCTGTCCAAACGTCCTTACCCATTGGGTCGTATGACCAGCCGTTAAATGTGTAGCCTGCTCTTGTTGGTGTTGGTGTATCTGCCCAAGTAAGCTTTGCACCGTAGTCAATTTCTATGTAGTCACCAACTGTGATGAGAACGCCGTTACCGTCAAAGATAATACCAACCTTGCTTGGAGTATCTGTGTTACCTGTATCAGGCTTGGAGCTTTCTGTTGTGCCGCCTGCAGGAGCAGTCTCCCAGATTGCATAAAGAATCAAGTCGGCATTAACTACTCTGTCGTTACCGTCCCAAAGGTCAGCCTGACCGGGAGTGAAGGACCAGCCCTTGAAAACATGATCCTTAAGAGTAACTGTTGGAGCCATTGCCCATGTGAGCTTTGAGCCCTTGTCGAGTGTCAAGTTCTTCTCACCCACTACAACTGCATTGCTGTTGCCGGGTCTGAAATCAACAGTAACCTTTTCCTTAGAGGTCTCTGTTGGTGTTGAGCTTGATGTACCTGTGCTATCGGATGTTGCAGGGTCTTGGGTTTCACCGCAAGCGATAATCATTGGCACGAGCATAAGTGCCACAATAGCTAAGCACAAAAACTTTACGAATGTTGCTTTTTTCATTGTTATCATTTCCTTTCAATTATTTAACAATCTAATGGGGAGCGCAACCTCCCTTATTTGCCTTTATATTATATCATTTAATAGGTACAAAGTCAATCGCCCCCCTCGTTTTTGGCGATTTTTGTATTTTTGCACAAAGCCTTTAACAAAAAACAAAAAATGCGGGCAACTTTTTTGTGCATGTTGCCCACATCAAATATTTATATTAAAATGTAATTCACAGTTTTTTAATACACTTTCACGGCCGCACAAAAGAAGTCTTACCAATTTTGCATTTCAAAGCCGTGGTTTTGCAATTAGAGAACCTTGTTGGCGATTTCCTTCAGCTTAACAATGATTTCGTGATTTGTATCCTCAGGCTCATACTCCACCTCAGTTGCATCACAGCCTGTAAAATATCTGCACATAACGAGCGCCGCTAAGTATCTGCCGTAATCCAAGGTCAAATGGAATCCGTCACGGTGCATGGAAAGCTCGGCACCGAGTTTGAACTCGTCAAGCTCACTTGCCATTTCAATGGCGTTGCCGCAAGGAATTATATCAAAGCCGTATTTTTCTGCAATTTTGTTGGTTGTCTCAACTATGGCATTAAACATCTTTTTTCTGTCTCTGTCGTAGTTTACAAAGCCACCGTGGTCGCTTGTTTCGGAATACGCCCAGGTTCTATGCAGCACAATCTTCGCATTTGGGCATTTTTCACGGATAAATTTTACAATTTCACCCAAAAAAGGCTCATAAGTGTCGATAATTCCACTATCTTGGCTCACCTGTTGAACTGTAATATAGTCCCATTTTTTCTTGCCAAGAGCCTCTTCAATGGAAATTTTTCTTAAATATCTGCCGTTCTTTTGATAGTCATAATCAGCAATATTTCCTACAATATTGTTGTAGTGTCTTTCTAACGAGCAGCCGCCGATATAAAGATTTCTTACAAACAATTTCTCCCCCGACACCTGATGCAAATATCTTGTTGCATCCTGTGAAAAGCTGTTTCCAATACATAATACGTTCATTTTATCTTCCTCCTGAAAATTTACCTTGAAAGCTGTTTCTTGCAAATAGCGTTTTGTCAATATCGTTAATAACAGTTACCTTTTTTCTGCTCCAATCGGGAGCCAAAAGCTCGCTGGCTATTCCATCCCCCGTCACCCTTTCCACCACAATTTCAGGTGGCAAAAGCTCAAGCTGGTCACACACTGCTTCAATATATTCCTGCCTGTCCATAGGGGTATATTTTCCCGCCTTGTATATTTCACCCAAGTGAGTGCCCTCAAGAACGTGCAAAAGGTGGATTTTAACAAGGTCCGGGTGCAAATCAGCCACACTCCCTGCGGTATTTTTCATATCTTGCCTGTTTTCCCCGGGCAATCCGTTAATGATATGTACACCTATTTTTACTAAGGGCGCTCCCCTTCTCAACCGTTCAAAGCCACTGACAAAGGTGGCAAAATCGTGCCCCCTGTTAATAAGCCTTGCTGTTTTGTCGTTAGCACTTTGTAGCCCAAGCTCAACAGTTATAGGTATAACCCTTGACACCTTATCGAGCACCGCCACAATTTCATCCCCCAAGCAATCCCCACGGGTGGCAATATCTATCATCACTGCCCCCTCAAATTTAGACACCTCCCAAAGGATTTTTTCCAAAATATCGGGGGACGTGTGCGTATTTGTGTATGCTTGCAGATAAGGGATGAAGCTTTTTACATCCCACTTTTGCCGTATTTTTTCCACTCCTATGCGGTACTGCTCCTCAAGGGGCAAAAGTCCGCTTGCCAGCCTTGCGCCAGAGCCACCCAAGCAATAAATACAACCGCCCGTTCCGCAGGTACCGTCAATATTAGGACAGGTAAAGCCACAGTCAAGAGGGATTTTTCCGCACTTCTGTCCGAATCTTTTCCTTAAATAATAATCATAGGTATGGTATCTCTTATTGGTATCCGAAAATTCAAAGGGATTATTCTCCGACTGCGACACCAAAAATCACCACCTAACATTAAATCTACCTTATTCTACTACAAAAACCGCTTCTGTGCAAGACCTTTTTGGCATAAAAAGTAAAAATCCCGCACTTGCGTGCAGGATTTTTGGAGCTGCTAACCAGAGTCGAACTGGTGACCTCATCCTTACCAAGGATGTGCTCTACCAACTGAGCCATAGCAGCATCGCGAAAATATTATAGCAGAATATTTTTTCTTTGTCAATACCTTTGTTAAGAAAATTTATAGGAGGCAAAAAGCCTCCCACAATTATATTTTCTTGTTTTTACGTTTCTTGATATTGTACTCAGACCTTGGGTTGATAAGCTCGCGGTAATCAAGGTCGCCACGCTCAAGAGCGCTGACAATAGTTTCCGCAGTTGCTATGTTGGTCGCCAAAAGCACATTGTGTACGTCGCAAAGACGGAGCAAATTCTGTTCAACCACGTTATGCTGCTCCACCCAACCGTAATTTTGAGGTGTATTTGCGCGGAAATAGAACAAAATATCAATTTCGTCGTATGCTATTCTGGAAGCAATTTGCTGCTCACCGCCAAGAGTACCCGACAAAAGCTTTTCAATCTTTAGTCCCGTTGCCTCGGAAATATATGTGCCTGTTGTACTTGTGGCACAAATAGAGTGCTTGCTCAAAATACCGCAATACGCAATGCAAAATTGCGTGATTAATTCTTTTTTGGTATCATCTGCTATGATAGCTATTTCCATTTTGCTACCCCCATTAACTCTTTTCTACACTTAATAATAACATATTAGGCATAGGTTTGTCAATAACTTTTTTTGATTTTTTTGAGCAAATTGCCTGTATTTTTATAGTAGTCATATGCGAAATTTTTGCTATTATGTACAAAAAATCGCAATTATTTGCCCTATCCAGCTTATCTTGCCGTTGCTCTCGTGCGCGCACACATACATAATAAAGAAATTTTTGCAAATTTTCTATTGACAAACAGTTATTCTTTTGATATAATAATGACAATCTTTAAGAACGATACAGAGATATCGACAAGATTTCAATATAATAAATGGGGTATGCGCGTGCATATCTTGGTTTGTTGCGGGTTAATCTTGTCGTAGGGCAAGATTTTTTATTTTGCCTTCGTTCAATAAAACAACAGGAGGCTATCAATGAAAAACTTCACTAATTTAAAAATTGATGAACAATTCGTAAGTGCCGCAATTTCCCGTGGCACAGCCTTTGATGTTTCCGCTTTTGATTTTGAAAATATTGCTATTTTTCCCGGATTTTGTGATGTGCATGTGCATTTCAGAGAGCCGGGTTTTTCTTATAAGGAAACTATCAAAACAGGTAGCTTAAGCGCCGCAAACGGAGGCTACACGGACGTTTGCACAATGCCAAACCTTAACCCTGTCCCCGACAGCGTTGAAAACTTACAAAAGCAGCTTGACATCATAAAGCGTGACGGCTTAATCGGTATTCACCCCTACGCTTCAATCACCGTTGGGCAAAAGGGAGAAGCTCTTGCAGACCTTGACGGCATGAAGGATTTGTGCATTGCCTACTCCGACGACGGTCGCGGTGTGCAAAGCGACGAAATGATGGAAGCGGCAATGAGAAGGGCAAAAGCAAACGGCAAAATGATAGTTGCCCACTGTGAGGTTAACGACCTGCTCTTTGGCGGCTACATCCACGACGGTGAATTTTGCAAGAAGCACGGTATGAAGGGCATCTGCTCCGAGAGTGAGTGGAAGCAGGTGGAACGTGACTTAAGCTTGGTCAGAAAAACAGGCTGCTCCTACCACGTTTGCCACATCTCCACAAAGGAAACGGTGGAGCTTATCCGCCAAGCGAAAAAGGAAGGCTTGGACGTCACCTGTGAAACGGGACCCCATTACTTAGTCTATAACGATATGGACTTAAAGGACGAGGGCAGATTTAAAATGAACCCTCCAATCAGAAGCGAAGCGGACAGGCAAGCATTGGTTGAGGGCATTTTAGACGGTACGATAGATATGATAGCAACAGACCACGCACCCCACTCAGCCGAGGAGAAATCCAAGGGTCTTGCGGGCAGCAATATGGGTGTTGTGGGACTTGAAACCGCCTTTGCGGTTATGTACACCAATTTCGTTAAAACAGGGGTTATGTCCCTTGAAAAATTAGTCGAGCTTATGTCAACCAACCCAAGAAAACGCTTCGGCATTGAGCTTGGCAATTCATATACAGTATTTGATTTGAGCAAGGAATATACTGTTAACCCAAACGAGTTTCTTTCCTTAGGAAGAGCCACTCCTTTCGACGGCATCACGCTTTTCGGAGAATGTCTCTTAACCGTTAAGGACGGCAAAACAGTGGTAGTGAACCACAACAAAGTATAAAATAAAAAATTTTACAATAAAAGGGCTTTAGAGAGCGAGGGAAAAACCGTGAACGCGTGCACGTCGGCGTACTGGTGTACGACAGAGTAGCGGTCGCGGTTAGAAAAGCATACAAAAAGAGATTTTGCAAAAAATCTCTACCTTAAAAAGGTTCTATATCGTCTTGACGGACTAAAATAGATGTATATTTTGCTTTTCGTTTTCACCGGTCTGTAAAGTCCGTGTTAAAAAGGAGAAAGAAGAAAATGGCAAAAAGAAGTGATATCAAGAGAGTAATGATTATCGGCTCAGGCCCTATCGTTATCGGTCAGGCGGCTGAATTTGACTATGCAGGCACACAGGCTTGCTTGGCACTCAAGGAGGAGGGCTACGAGGTTATTCTCGTTAACTCCAATCCTGCAACAATTATGACTGACACAGTTATTGCAGACAAGGTTTATATGGAGCCACTCACCCTTGAATATGTGGCTAAGATTATCAGATATGAGCGTCCTGACGCAATCGTTCCCGGTATCGGCGGACAAACAGGTCTTAATATGGCTATGCTCCTTGAAAAGAAGGGCGTTTTGAAGGAAAGCGGCGTTGAGTTGCTCGGTACATCAAGTGCATCTATTGAAAGAGCCGAGGACAGAGAGCTTTTCAAATCCCTTTGTGAGGAAATCGGCGAGCCTGTTATCCCTTCCGAAATTGCTAACAATATGGAAGAAGCAAAGGCGGCTATTGAAAAAATCGGCTTCCCTGTTGTTCTCCGTCCTGCATTTACCTTGGGCGGTACAGGCGGCGGCTTTGCATACAATATGGAAGAATATCTTGACTTGGCAGAGGGCGCTTTGAACGCATCCCCTGTACACCAGGTTCTTGTTGAAAAGAGCGTTAAGGGCTTTAAGGAAATCGAGTTTGAGGTTATGCGTGCCGGTGCGGACAACGCAATCACCATCTGCGGTATGGAAAACATCGACCCTGTTGGCGTTCACACAGGTGACTCCTTGGTTGATGCACCTATTAAGACTCTTAACGACCACGACCTAAAGATGCTCAACGACTCTGCTATTAAGCTTATCAGAGCCTTGAAGATTGAGGGTGGCTGTAACGTACAGTTCGCGCTCAACCCAACAACAAGCGAATACTACTTAATCGAGGTTAACCCTCGTGTTTCCCGTTCCTCTGCATTGGCTTCCAAGGCAAGCGGTTATCCAATTGCCCGCGTTACCGCAAAAATTGCAGTTGGTATGACTCTTGACGAAATCGAGGTTGCAGGCACAAAGGCTTCCTTTGAGCCACGCCTTGACTACGTTGTTGCAAAATTCCCACGCTTCCCATTCGATAAGTTCACAACTGTTCCAAACAAGCTTGGCACACAGATGAAGGCAACAGGCGAATGTATGGGTATCGGCTCAACTCTTGAGGAATGCTTGCTCAAATCCGTTCGCTCACTTGAAATCGGCGTTTGCCACTTCTATCTCCCTAAGTTTGACTCAATGAGCGACAACGCTATGCTTGCTTACCTTGAGGAGTTCCACGACGACAACATTTTCGCAGTATGTCAGCTTCTCCGTCACGGTGTTTCCATTGAAACTCTTCACGAGGTTACAAAAATCACCTCCTACTTCCTTGAAGCATTTAAGCGCATAGTAGATATGGAAAAGACACTTTCTGAAAACGTAAACAATATTGACGTTTTAAAATCCGCAAAGCTTATGGGCTTTGGCGACAAATATATTGCAAAGCTTTGGGGATGCCGTGAGGTTGAGGTTTACAATCTCCGCCACGAAAACGGTATCGTTCCTGCCTTTAGAATGGTTGATACCGCCCACGTTGACGCATACATTCCATACTTCTACTCCTCACACGAGGGCAAGAACCAATCTATCTTGACAAACAGGAAGAAGGTTATCGTTCTTGGCGCAGGTCCTATCCGTATCGGTCAAGGTGTTGAGTTTGACTACTCAACCGTACACGCAGTAAAGACCATTAAGGAAAGCGGCTACGAGGCTATCATTATTAATAATAACCCAGAAACAGTTTCCACCGACTACACAACAGCAGACAAGCTCTACTTTGAGCCACTCACTGTTGAGGATGTTATGGAGGTTATCGACTTTGAAAAGCCTGACGGAGTTATCGCATCCTTGGGCGGTCAAACAGCTATTAACTTGGCAGCTCCCCTTCACGAAAGAGGCGTTAAGCTCATCGGTACAGACTGTGAGGCTATTGACAGAGCCGAAAACCGTGACACATTTGAGAAAATCCTTGAAGAGCTTGACATTCCTCAGCCAAGCGGACAAGCGGTTACAAATATTGAGGACGGTATCAAGGTTGCTAAAACCGTTGGCTACCCTGTTCTCGTTCGTCCTTCCTTCGTTCTTGGCGGACGCGCAATGCAGCTTGTACAAAACGAGGAGCAGCTACGCCACTACTTAAGAACAGCCGTTGAAATTGACGAGGACAAGCCTGTTTTGGTTGACCACTACATTATGGGTAAAGAGGTTGAGGTTGACGCTATTTGTGACGGACGCGACGTTTTCGTTGCAGGTATTATGGAGCTTGTTGAGCGTACAGGTGTTCACTCCGGTGACTCCATCTCCGTATACCCATCCTTCTCCATCTCCGACAAGGTTAAGGGCAAGATTTTGACCTACTCAAAGAAGCTGGGTCTTGGCATTGGCATTATCGGTCTTTTCAACATCCAGTTCATCGTTGACTCAAATGACGACGTATATATCATCGAGGTTAACCCACGTTCCTCAAGAACAGTTCCATTCCTTTCCAAGTCCACAGGCTACTCTTTAGCTGACATTGCAACAGAGGTTATCCTCGGCAAGTCCCTCAAAGAGCTTGGTATCTTCGACCTTTACCCACAGGAAAAGAAGAGATGGTACTGCAAGGTTCCTGTGTTCTCCTACAAGAAGATTAGCGGCATTGACGCATACTTAAGCCCTGAAATGAAGTCCACAGGTGAGGCAATCGGCTATGACGATACCCTCAACCGTGCATTCTATAAGGCACTTCAAGCATCAGGCATGCAGGTACAAAACTACGGTACAGTTCTTGTAACAGTTGCAGACAACGATAAGGAGGAGGCACTCCCACTTACCCGCCGCTTCTATAACCTTGGCTTCAATATTGAGGCTACCGAGGGCACTGCAAACTTCTTGAAGGCTAACGGCATCAGAACAAGAATTATGAACAAGATTGGCGAAGGCTCAACAGACATCCCCGAGGCTATGCGCCAGGGTCACATCGCTTACGTTATCAACACAAGCGACGGTGCGGCACAGGGTCAAAAGGACGGTTATCAAATCAGACACTTGGCAATCGAGAACAACATTTCTCTCTTCACCTCACTTGATACAGTAAGAATCTTACTTGACGTGCTTAAAAAAATCACAATTACAATTTCCACAATTGACGCTTGATTTGTCAAGAGGGGCGAAGGCTCGCCCCTCTTGACAAAAATGCAAAATGCTGAATGCAAAATTAATGTTTAATAGGAAAAAACAATGAAGGACTTAATTTTTACAATAGAAACTAACAAAAAAATCGCCAAAAACACCTATGAAATGGTGCTTTTGGGTGACTGTACAGACATTAAATGCGGTCAGTTTGTTAATCTTAAAATAGAAGGCTTTTACCTACGCCGTCCTATCTCCGTGTGCTGTGTTGAGGGCAACAGGCTCACCCTTATTTATAAGGTTGTTGGACAAGGCACAGAGGTAATGGCAAAAATGGAAAAGGGCACTGAGCTTTTAACCTTAACGGGTCTTGGCAACGGCTACGACATCTCAAAGGCAGGGGACAAGCCGCTTTTAGTTGGCGGTGGCGCAGGCGTGCCACCTATGTATCAGCTCTGCCGTGAGCTTGTAGCTCAGGGAAAGACGCCAAGCGTTATTCTCGGCTTCAACTCATCAGACGAGGTGTTTTACGAGGACGAGTTCAAATCTCTTGGCGCAAGCGTAATAGTTGCAACAGCAGACGGCTCCCAGGGGGTAAAGGGCTTTGTAACAGACGCCTTTGATATGGTAAATTATACATATTTCTACACCTGTGGTCCTGAGCCAATGCTCAAGGCAGTTTACAACAAGAGTACCACAAGCGGTCAGTTCTCCTTTGAGGAGCGTATGGGCTGTGGCTTTGGCGCTTGTATGGGCTGCTCCTGTAAAACAAAATACGGTAACAAGAGAATTTGCAAGGACGGTCCTGTGCTTGAAAAGGAGGAAATCATATGGTAAGCTTGAAAACAAATCTTTGCGGCATAGAGCTTGATAACCCATTGATTCCCGCCAGCGGAACCTTTGGCTTCGGCTATGAATTTGCAGAAATTTACGACATAAATATTTTAGGTAGCTTCTCCTTTAAGGGTACTACAAAGGAGCCGCGCTTTGGCAACCCAACGCCAAGAATTGCGGAATGTAAAAACGGTCTTATTAACTCCGTTGGACTCCAAAACCCCGGTGTACACAAGGTTTTGGAAAATGAGCTTCCGAAATTGAAGGCTTGCTTCCATAAGCCTGTTATGGCAAACGTAAGCGGATTTTCCGTTGAGGAATACGTTTATACAGTTCAAATGCTTGACAGTGAGCCACAAATCGGTTGGTTTGAGGTAAACGTTAGCTGTCCTAACGTACACGGAGGAGGAATGTCCTTCGGCACATCTCCCGAGGCGGCGGCAGAGGTTGTCCGTGCTTGCAAGGCTGTAACAAAGAAGCCAATTATCGTTAAGCTCTCCCCTAACGTTACCGACATTGTTGCTATCGCAAAGGCTTGTGAAGCGGCAGGGGCAGACGGTATTAGCCTTATCAATACTCTGCTCGGCATGAGAATAGATTTAAAATCCAAAAAGCCTGTTATCGCTAACAAAATGGGCGGTTTTTCAGGTCCCGCAATTAAGCCTGTGGCTGTTAGAATGGTTTATCAGGTTTACGAAGCGGTTAATATTCCAATCGTCGGCGGTGGCGGAGTTGAAAGTGCCGAGGACGTTATTGAAATGATGCTTGCAGGTGCATCTGCTGTTGAGGTAGGCGCGGCAAACTTAGTTGACCCTATGGCTTGCCCAAAAATCATTGAGGACTTGCCAAGAGTTATGGAAAAATACGGTATTAAAGATTTGAAAGATATTATAGGAGGTGCCCACTAATGGGAAAGGACGTTATTGTAGCTTGCGACTTTGCAAGCAAGGAACAGGTTTTTGATTTTCTTGATTTGTTCAAGGAAGAAAAGCCATTTGTAAAAATCGGTATGGAGCTTTTCAATGCTGAAGGACCCGATATCGTTCGCGAAATCAAGAAAAGAGGTCACAAAATATTCCTCGATTTGAAGCTTCACGATATTCCAAACACCGTTAAAAAGGCTATGGCAGTGCTTTCACGCCTTGACGTTGATATGACAAACGTACACGCAAGCGGAACAATCGCTATGATGGAAGCCGCTTTAGAGGGCTTAACCCGTGAGGACGGCACTTGCCCTCTTCTTATCGCAGTTACTCAGCTTACCTCTACAAGCGAGGAAAGAATGAGAAAC